>NZ_JBFTZS010000135.1:0-10313 GCF_056406675.1 Caulobacter sp. P1_B12_2
GTTCTGGAGCCTGGGCCTGCGGACCAGCGCCCGCAACGCCCTGCGCGGAGCTGTCGTCGCGATCGAGGACGGCGAGGTGACCGCCAAGATCACGCTGGATCTGGGCGAGGACTTGCGGATCGCGTCGATCATCACCCGCCGCAGCCGCGAGGAACTGGGACTGGCGCTGGGCAAGCCCGCCATCGCCCTGATCAAGTCCAGCTTCGTCGTTCTGGGCGAGGGGCCTGTCGAGGATGGGATCAATCGCCTGGCCGGAACCGTGGTCGACCGCGAGGACGGGCGCGAGGTCAGCGAGATCCGCCTGAGCCTGTCGGCCGGCAAGACCCTGGTCGCGACCGTGCCGGCTTCGGCGACGCCGCCGGCCGTCGGCGATCGTGCGGTGGCGACCGTCGCCCCCTCCAACGTCATTCTCGCCGTCGAATAGGATCCGCTTCGTGAAAACCCTGGTTCTCGCCCTCTGCTTCGCGGGCTTCGCCACCGGCGCCTTCGCCCAGACCCTGGCCCTGAAGGGACCGTCGGGGCAGGCGGCGAGCCTCACCGCCGCCGATGTGGCGAGCCTGCCGCGGGTCAGCATCGCCTTCGACGCCCATGGCGAGAAGCACGTCTATGAAGGGCCGCTGCTGATCGACGTGCTGGCCAAGGTCGGGACCCCGACCGGCAAGGCCATTCATGGGCCGGAGATGGCCGACGTGGTGCTGGTCAAGGCGCAAGACGGCTACCAGGTGGCGTTCGGCCTGGCCGAGCTGGACCCCGGCACCCGGTCCAACCGCATCATCCTGGCCGACAAGGCCGACGGCGTGTCGCTGAGCGGCAAGGACGGCGCCTTCAAGGTGGTGGCCGAGGGCGACCTGCGGCCGGCGCGGTCGGCGCGCAGGGTCAGCGAGATCGAGGTTCTGCGGCTGGCCAAGCCCTAGGGGGCTAGTGGACGGTCACGCGTTGGGGTTCCGACTCGCCAGGACCGCCGCGCAACCGGGCGGGCAGGGGGTAGCCGTCCACCCGCAGGGCCGCGTTCAGCGCTCTAGCCAGCACCATGGTCGGCTGGGAATCGATCAGCAGAGGCTCGAGCAAGGCCTCGCCGGCCGCCGTCGCGCTGCCCGCCAGCCCGCAGGACACCATCAGCCGCTGCTCGTCCGTCGAGATGCCGCCGCAGGCCGGGCATTCCACCTGAATCGGCCGGCGCAGGCTGGCCTCCACCGACTGCATCCAGGCGACGAACAGTCCGCCGGTGCGGTTCGAGGCGCGGAAGGTCAGGGCCTGGGCGACCAGGCGTGTCGGGTGTTCGCCCGCCGACCTCAATGCCGCCCACTGGCGCATGGCGCTCAGAAGCAGCCTTTCGCCGACGGTCGGTCCGGACGTCCAGCGGAGCGCTACGGTGTCAGGGGTCATGGCGGCCTCGGTCGAGGGCGTCGCATCAATTGTTGCGACTGGTTCGCAATATCTAGCGCCTGGGTTTGTTGCGAGTCAATCGCAACAACTCGTCATCCACCACGCTGGACCGACGCTCGCCAGCGGCCTAGGTTCGGATTTCGTCGCAACCTGTTCGCCAGACTGAGTCTTTGGAGCCCGCGCTGTCCGCCCCACCTCGATCGATCACGCCGCTGATCCGGCTGTACGGCGAGAAGCGGGCCAATCTGGTGCGCGTCTTCGCCGCCCGGCTGCGCTCTGTCAGCGAAGCCGAGGACCTGATCCAGGACCTGTTTCTCAAGGTCCAGGCGCAGGGCGAGCTGGAGGTCGAGGGCGACGGCTCGGCCCTGTTGTTCCGCATGGCCAACAATCTGATGCTGGACCGGCTGCGCAGTCAGACCCGGGCCAGCGCGCGCGACGGAGGCTGGCGCAGCCTGCAGGGCGCGGTGCTGGGCGACCAGCAGGTGGCGGACGTCCCCTCGGCCGAAGAGGTCGTGACGGGGCGACAGCGCTTGAAGGTGATGATGGCGACGCTCGAGACCCTGCCGCCGCAGGTCGCCCGCGCCTTCAAGCTTCACAAGCTCGAAGGTCTCAGTCACGCTGAGACCGCGGCCGCCATGGGGGTCAGCCGCAGCTCGGTCGAAAAACACATAAGTGCGGCCCTCAAGGCCCTGATGGCCAAGTTGTCATGAGGGCGACTATTGTTTCTGGAACGGGTTTTGGAGGTTCCGTCGTCTTGGTGACGTCTTATCCTTGCGAGGACGCAACTTGGCGTCGGGACGGAGCGAAATGACGCGCGCCCAAACGGACATCGACGCCGAGATCGAGGCCGCGATCGCGTGGCTGGTTCGCCTGCAGGGCGAGGCGGTCACCGAGCGCGACTGGCTGGATTTCGACGCCTGGCTGACGGCGTCGCCGACCCATGCCCAGGCCTACGACGCCGCGCTGGCCCTCGATGAGCGGCTGGACCTCGACGCGCATCTTGCTCAGGGCGAGCCGGTCGACGCGAGCCTGGCCGCTCCCCTGACCGCCAATCTGATTCAATTGCGGCCGGCGCGCCGCGCCTGGGTCTGGTCCGCCGGCGCCGCCATCGCCGCGGCCTTTGTCGCCGGCGCGGTTCTGCTGCCGGCCAGCGGCCTGATGGGCGCGCACGAAACCACCTATGTGACGGGGGTCGGCGAGCGCCGGACGATCGCGCTCGAAGACGGCTCCCGGATCGAGATGAACGCCGCCTCGCGCGTGACCGTGCGCTTCGAGCGCCGTGCGCGCCGGGTCCGGATGGACGACGCCCAGGCGTTTTTCGACGTGGCCAAGGATTCTTCGCGGCCGTTCCTGATCTCGGCGGGCGACACCCAGGTGCGCGTGGTCGGCACCCAGTTCGACGTCCGGCGTCGCGACGGCCAGGTGGCGGTCAACGTCCAGCGGGGGCTGGTCGAGGTGCGGCCCGATGCGTCCGCCGCCCCGTTCCGGCTGCGGCCGGGGCAGGGGCTTTCTCACCACGAGGGCCAGTCGGCCGACGCGAAACTCTCGACGGTCGCCGTCGAGGAGGTCGCGGGCTGGCGTCAGGGCCGGCTGATCTATCGCGATCAGCCGCTTTCGCAGATCGCCGGCGACATGAACCGGCTTTTCCCGCGTCCGGTGAAGCTGGGCGACGCCGAGGCCGCCAATATGCGACTTTCCGGCGTGTTGATCGTCGATGAGCAGGATGCGATGGTCGATCGACTGTCACACCTGCTTCCCGTCCGAACGACGACGACTGAAGACGCTATCGTGATCCGAGCGCGCTAGAGCCTTGCTCAAGGGTCTGGAATCGTTCGAAGCGCGAAGCTTGAGCTCTAGGGGGATAGAGCTGGAGCCCGATGATTTCGGACACGGAATCCCAGCTTCGACTTCGACCTGACGATCCGGGGGCTCCCGGAGCGTTCGCCGTCGCTCGCCTGGGTTCCGCCACTTCCATCCTTGTGCTGACGATGGCGTCGAGCCTGGCCCTGGCCGGCCCCTCCGGAGCAGCCCCCACACGTTTCGGGTTCCATATTCCCGCCAAGCCCCGGTCCGAGGCGTTGATCGATCTCGGGGTGCAGGCGCGCGTCACCCTCGGGGGGGCCTCGTTCTGCACGGGACGCAGCCAGGCCGTCGTCGGCGTCCTGACCCTGCGCCAGGCGCTGGACGCCGTAACGACCGGCGCGCCGTGCCGGTTCGAGATCCTCGACAACGCCACGGTCAGCATCCTGCCCGCCCGCCCGGCGGTCCCCGCCAAGCCGCCGAGCGTCGCTCACCCGGCGCTCACCACCGCCCAGACCCTCGACAGCGTGATCGTCACCGCCACGAAGCGTCCGACGCGCCTTGGCGCCGCGCCCGGCGGACTCAGCGTGATCGGGGCCGAACGGCTGCGCGACAGCGGGGCGATCGACACGACCAGCATTTCCCAGCAGACCGCCGGCTTCATCACCACCAACCTCGGCGCGGCGCGCAACAAGATCATGCTGCGCGGGTTGTCGGACGGAACCTTCACCGGCCGCACCCAGCAGACCGTCGGCACCTATCTCGACAACATTCCTCTGACCTACAACGCGCCCGATCCGGACTTGCGGCTGATCGATGTCGACCGCGTGGAGATCCTGCGCGGTCCGCAGGGCGCACTGTACGGCGGCGGGTCACTGAGCGGGGTCTATCGGATCGTTTCGACCAAGCCGGTGCTGAACGACTGGTCGGGATCGGTTCTGGCCGGCGCGGCCGCCACCGAATCCGGCTCGCCCAGCAGCCGCCTGGAGGGCGTGCTCAACCTGCCGCTGGTGGCCGACCGGGCGGCGCTCCGGGTGGCGGCCTATAACGACGTGGAAGGCGGCTATGTGGACGACGTCAATCTGCGCCTTTCGAACGTCGACCGCACCACGCGCGCCGGCGGCCGCGCGGCCTTGTCGGTGGCGCTCAATCCGGACTGGTCGATCCTAGTCTCCGGCGCACGGCAGGACCTGCACGCCACCGACAGCCAGTACACCACCCCCAGTCTAGGCGGCCAGAAGCGCGCCAACCAGGTGCGCGAGACGCATGACAACGTCCTTCAGCAGGGCGCGGTGACGATCACCGGGGCAGGGGACTGGGGCCGGTTCGTGTCGTCGACAGGCTATGTCCGCCACCGCTTCGCCAGCCGGTTCGACGCCACGGCCGCGCTGAACGGCGCGGGGGCGGCCTCGGTCGACGTCGGCCTGTTCGACGAGGCCAGCAAGGTGCGGCTGCTGGTGGAGGACGCGGTGCTGTCGTCCCCCGACACCGATCGTTTCCGCTGGCTGTTCGGACTCTACGGCCTGGCCAGCCTGGAGGACAGCGACGGCGAACTGCGAGCCCGAACGTTCTATGACCCGTCGCGGCTGGTCTATCTCGAGGACCGCCGAGATCGACGGCGCGAGTTGGCCCTCTACGGCGAGACCGCCTACGACCTGGGCGGCGGCTGGACGGCCAGCCTGGGCGGACGAGCCTTCCGCAGCGAGATTCACACCACCTCGCTGGTCGAGGCGCCGGCCCCCGGCCAGTCGCGAGCGCTGGATCGAAAAGCGCGGTTCACGGGCGTGTCGCCGAAATTCTCGCTCCAGCGGACGTGGAGCGGCGGCGGGCTGGTCTATCTGCTGACCTCGGAAGGCTACCGCTCGGGYGGGTTCAACTCGGGCGGGCTGGTCGCGCCGTCGGCCCTGCGCGCCTCGTTCAAGCCCGACCATCTTCGCAACTATGAAATCGGCGGCAGCATTCGGCCGTGGGACGGGCGCATGATCCTGCGCACCGCGCTGTTCCACGACGTGTGGACCGACATCCAGACCGACCAGTATCTGGCCCCCTCGGGCCTGTCCTACACCGCCAATGTCGGCGACGGGCGCAACACCGGTCTGGAGCTCGAGGCGACGGTGGTGGCCGCGCCGGGGCTGACCCTGGACGCCAACGCGCTGTTCAACCGTCCCCGCCTGAGCAAGGTCGATCGCAATTTCGCCTCGGCGGCCCAAAGCGAGTTGCCGGGGGTTCCGGACGTCTCGGCCGGGGCCATGGTGCGATACGAGCGAAACATGGCCGTGAACCGTCGCCTGGTGCTGACGACCGAGCTCGAATATGTGGGCCAGTCGCGCCTGACCTTCGACCGCCGGCTTTCGCCGTCAATGGGCGGCTATGTCACGGGCCGCCTGTCGGCTGAGTTGACGGCTCGGGACTGGAGCTGGACCCTGGCGGTCACCAACCCCGCCAACGCGTCGAGCGACACCTTCTCCTACGGCAATCCGTTCAGTTTCGGCCAGGTGCGCCAGGTGACGCCCTTGCGTCCCCGGACCTGGAGTCTCCTGGTCTCACACGCCTTCTAGGTAGAGGCGCGCGCCCCGGCTCGCGTGAACGCGAAAATAGTTCTGAGGTTCCCTGAATTTCGCGACGTCTACTTTTCGACGGGGGCGTGCGTACAGGGCCGCCCCCAAGTCGGGGAAACTAGATGTCTGTCCTGTCAGGACTTGTCTGCGTCCACAACGAAGAGGCGCGCTTGGCCGAATGCCTGCAGCGCCTGGCGTTCTGCGACGAGATCGTGGTGGTCGCGGATCGTTGCACGGACCGCAGCGAAGCCATCGCCCGCAAGATGGGCGCTCGGGTCGTCTCGGGGATCTTCCCCGTCGAGGGCCTGCGCAAGGCGGCCGGCGTCGACGCCTGCCGCGGCGAATGGATCATGGAGCTGGACGCCGACGAAGCGGTGACTCCGGCCCTGGCCCAAGAGATCCGCGAGACGGTCTCCCGCGCCGACGCCGGCGACTGGTACCAGGTGCCCGTCGACAACTTCGTGGGCGCGCAACTGGTGCGGCATGGCTGGGGCGGCTCATTCGGCGCGTCCTCGGTCGCCCGGCTGTTCCGCAAGGGCGTCAAGACCTGGAAGRGCGAGCGGGTTCATCCCGGCACCACCTTCACCGGCGTCTATGGGGGGCGGCTGAACAACGCCATCCTGCACAAGGTCGACGACGACATCGCCGACATGGTTCAGCGCCTGAACCGCTACACCGCCCTGCGCGGCCAGGACCTGGCCGACAGCGGCAAGATCAAGAGCCTGTGGGACGATCTGTTCCGGGGCGTGCGCCGGTTCTACAAGTGCTATGTCTCGCGCAAGGGCTACAAGGAGGGCGACATGGGATTCCTGATCGCCATCATGGCCGGCCTCTATCCGTTGCTCTCGAACCTCAAGGCGCGCGAGATCCGGACGTTGAACGGCGTCCAGGCGGTGCATTCGGCCGGTGGCGCGGTGATCGGCCTGGGCCTTGAGGAGACCAGACTGGGCCAATCCGCCTAGGCGTTCGCCATGTCGCTCCACCGTCTCTTGATCGCCGTCCTGATCGCGCCAGAATTGGCCCGCTGGAGGACGCGCGGCCATGCGCCGGTGTTCTGGTGGCGCGACGACGACGCGCGCGGCCCCACGGCGGCGCTGGATCGCCTGTTGGCCCTGTCGGTGCGCTTCGCGGCGCCGATCACCATCGCGGCGGTGCCCGACGGCGACATCGCGGCCTTGGCCAAGGCGTGCCGCGCTATCCCCGGCGCGGAGTTGGCCGTCCACGGCTTCCGGCACGAGAACCGTGCGCCCGTGGGTCAGCCCTCCGGCGAGGTCAACGACCAGGATCGCCTGGCCGACGTGATGTCCGACCTGGGCGCGGCGATGGACGTGTTCTTCCGCGCCGGCGTGACGCCCAGCCTGTTCGTTCCGCCCTGGAACAACGCCCATCCCACCCTGAAGCGGGCGCTGGGCCTGCAGGGTTTGGGCCTGTCTTGCTACGGCGAACCGCGCGGCCCGGACGAGCCCGATCGCCTGGACGCCCATCTGGACGTCATGCGCTGGAAGCCCGAACCGCGCTTCCGGGGCGCGCTCCGGTTCCTGCTGCGAACCCGCCGCTTGCTGATCGAGCGTCGGGCGAAGGCGGCCTGGGGCGAGCCGTTGGGCCTGCTGACTCATCATCTCGATCATGACGAGGGCGCCTGGCGCTTCCTCGAAGCGTTCCTGYCCGTCGCCAAACCCGTCGCTCGGGCGGCCTTCGGCGAATCAACAGCCCCCGCGAGCGGTCCGATGACGCTGAAGACGGGCTAGGCGAGGGGCCTACGGCCTGCATCCCGCCAAGTTTGTATCAAGGCTCGCCCCGCGAAGGCGACCTGCACCGTCATGCCTAGAAGCCAGTTCCAGCTGGGGTGGAAAGGTGAGCGACCGACGTTCCTCCAACTTCGTTACAACATTCACGCTCGTGATAGTGAGTGTTGACAGAGAGCGATCACCAGTGCAGCTTTGAGGGGTAGCGTCGGCATCCATGATCGACGCACGGGGAGATAAGCGCATGAAGGTAGTTCTTCTCGCGTCGGCCTGCGCCGCCGCGTTGGTGTCGACGTCCATGACCGCCCAGGCGCAGACCGCGTCCCCGGACGTCCCGGACAAGGCCGCCGCCCAAGCCGAAACCACTCTGCTCAACGAGGTCGTGGTCACGGCCACGCGGCGCAACGAGCGCCTGCAGGACGTGCCGCTCAGCGTCACGGCCTTTTCGCAGAAAGACCTGACGGCCAAGGGCATCGTCGGGTACGAGGGGCTGGCGCGGGAGACCCCTGGCGTCGTGCTCAACAAGCCGACCGCCAATTTCAACAACTTCACGGCCCGGGGCATCGCCACCAACGGCTATGGCGCCAATCTGCAGAGCACGGTCGCGATCTATATCGACGAACTGCCGATCTCGACGATCGGCAATACGACCGTTCTGGATCCCAATCTGTACGACCTGGAGCGGGTCGAGTTCCTCCGCGGCCCGCAGGGCACGCTGTTCGGTTCGGGCTCGCTGTCGGGCGCGCTGCGCATCCTGACCAAGAACCYGGACCTGGACGAGTATGACGCCTCGGCCCTGGTCGATTTCGGACTGACGGGGTCGGACTCCGTGCGCCAGCGCTACAACGGCATGGTCAACGTGCCGATCATCAAGGACCAGCTGGCCCTGCGCGTCGTCGGCTTCTACCGGCACGAGGAAGGCTATGTCGACAACCTCGGCACCGGCATCCACAACTCCAACACCCTGGTCGACGGCGGCGGACGCGGGACCCTGCTGTGGAAGCCGAACGACCGTCTGTCGATCAAGCTGCTGGCCTCCTACGAGAAGAGCAATCCCAAGGACTCCTCGCTGGTCATCCCGTCGCTGGGCCGCAACAAGCGGATCTCCGACCGCCCCGACCTCTTCGTGGGCAAGCTGACCAGCTACAACGCCACGATCGACTATCAATTCGACGGCGCGCACCTGACCAGCTCGTCGACCTATTCGAAGTTCGACCAGAAGTTCTGGGTCGACCTGGCCGGCACCTTCGGCGCCGCCGGGATCGCCTTCGGGCTGGACGCCAACGGCTATCAGAACACCTTCGTCCAGGAGGCGCGCCTCGCGTCGGATCCGGGCGGCAAGTTCGACTGGGTGGTCGGCGGCTTCTATCTCGATCGCCGGCTGGACGTGGACTATTTCTACCGGTCCTCGCCGCAGTACCTGGCTTCACACGGGATCACCGGCCTTCCGGACGAATATTATCAACGCCAGTACACCCACATCAATTCGCACGAGCAGGCGGGCTTCGGCGAGCTGACCTACCACATCAACGACAAGCTCTGGCTGACCACCGGCCTGCGCTATGGCGGCACCGACGCCCAGGGCTTCACCGAGGGCGGCTACAACAGCGCCTACCTGACCTATGCGATCTTCGGCATCTCGGGTCCGCTGGCCATGGTGCCGATCCCGGCGGGCGCCGGCGTCAAGGCCAAGGCCACCAAGCCGTCCTACAAGGTCAGCCTGTCGTACAAGCCGTCATCGAGCCTGACCACCTACGGCACGGTGTCGACCGGCTTCCGCACCCCCGTGGTCAACGCCTTCGCGGGACGGCCCAGCGTGGTCAATCCCAACGACCTGATCATCCCCTACGGCGCTTCGTCGGATGACCTGACCAACTACGAGGTGGGCCTGAAGGGCCGCTGGTTCGACGGCACGCTCAGCGCCAACCTGGCGGCCTACATCATCGACTGGAGCAACATCCAGGTCCAGGCCAACCGTGTGTCGGACTCGGTCCAGTTCGCCACCAATATCGGCGGCGCGATCAGCAAGGGCGTGGAGTTCGAGGTCGTGGTCGCGCCGGCGACGGGCCTGACCGTCGGGATGAACGGGTCGTTCAACGACGCCAGGGTGAACAGGCTCACGCCGGCCGAGGCGGCGATCTCCGGCGCCGTGGACGACGCCCGCCTGTCCGCCCCGCACTTCCAGGGCTCGCTGTACGTCAACTACGGCTTCGACCTGACGGCCAACGCCAAGGCCAACGCCTCGGTGGTGTTCCAGCATGTCGGAAACTATCCGGGCTCGTTCCCCAACGTGCCGGGCCAGCCCACGACCAAGAGCCCGACCTATGGCTTCACCGACGCCTACGAGAACGTCAACGCCACGTTCGCGGTGGCGATGGACCGGCTGACGGTCGGCGCCTATGTCGAGAACATCTTCGACAACCACTCGATCACCTACGTCCACCCGGAGGCCTTCCTCGCCAGCCGCTACGCGACCCTTCGGCCGCGCACGGTCGGCGTGCGCCTGGGCTACGACTTCTAGATGGCGGGCGTGGACACCGTCGCTCCGCCCCTGGCCGCGCAGTCCGCGCGGCCAGGAAGGGGCGCCTGGATCGCCCTGGCGATCCTGTGCTTCGTCTATGTCCTGAACTTCCTGGATCGGCAGTTGCTGTCGATACTAGCCAAGCCGATCCAGGACGAGTTGGGGGTCACTGACGGCCAGCTGGGCCGGATCACCGGCCTCTATTTCGCGCTGTTCTATTGCCTGATCTCGATCCCGGTCGGCTGGCTGGCCGACAGGACCAACCGCACGCGCGTGCTGGCCTTCGCCTGCGCCTTGTGGAGC
>NZ_JBFTZS010000136.1:0-10284 GCF_056406675.1 Caulobacter sp. P1_B12_2
GCATGACCTGGACGGTGGCCGCCGCCGAAAGCACCAGCCAAAGCCCGCCCAGGAAGATCGCCAGATCGCGACCGAACTCGGCCCGCGCGGCCCGCAAGGCCTTCTCCTCGCTGGCCACCTGGACCAGCACGGCCGGTCCGGCGTGGTCAGGCCGCACGCGTCGCTCGACCACCAGGATGCGGTCGTCGAACGGTCCCGCGGCGATCCGCGCGCGCCAGACCTCGGCCGAGGCCTCGGCGGGTGACTTCAGAGTCTGGTCCCAGAGCGAACGCGAGCGCACGGCGCCCGCGGCGGTGGACACCTGCCAGTACAGCCCCCCCGCCGGCGCATCCAGGCGCGGGTCCGCCGGGGCGGCCGCGATCACCGGTCGACCGGCCGCATCGACCGACAGCCCGGCCACCAGGTTCAGCCCCACGCGGGTCAGCTCGTCGGTCTCGCGCCGCTCGATGTGACGCTCGAACAGCCAGGTCATGGCCAGCCAGGAGACGATCAGCGCGACCATGACGGCCATTGCCCCGCCGAGGATCAGGCGCAGGCGGAGCGACCCGGCCTTCATGCGAGACGCATCATGCTGTTGCGCCGCCCAGCTGGTAGCCAAAACCGCGACGGGTCTCGATCACCTCGGGCCCGACCTTGCGACGCAGCCGCACGACCAGGGCCTCGATCGCATTGGCGTCACCGCTGTCGGCCACGCCGTAGAGCTGCTCGGCCAGCTCGCCCGCCGACACCGCCTGTCCCGGACGATGCGCCAGGCAGTCGAGCAGACGGAACTCCAACGGCGACAACCGCACCGGCGCGCCGTCGACGGTGGCCGACATCCGGCGGGTGTCCAGCGCCAGCCGGCCGATCTCGATCACCGGCGAAACCCGGCCCGCCGCCCGGCGCACCAAGCCGCGCAGACGCGCCAGCAGCTCGCCCATCTCGAACGGCTTGGCCAGGAAGTCGTCGGCCCCGGCCTCGATGCCCTCGACCTTCTCGGTCCAGTCGCCGCGCGCCGACAGGATCAGCACGGGAAAGGCTCTTCCATCGGCCCGCCAGCGACGCAGCACCGACAGGCCGTCCAGGCGCGGCAAGCCAAGATCCAGCACCACGGCGGCGTAGTCCTCGACGCTGCCCTTGAACGAGGCGTCCTCGCCGTCGCGCGCCAGGTCGACCACGAAGCCGGCGGCGCTCAGCGCCTTGACTAGGTCAGGCCCGACGACCGGATCATCCTCGACGACCAGCGCCCGCATCAATCGTTCTCGATCTTCAGCACCGCGCCGGTGCGCGCGTCGATATCGAGTTCGCGGACGCGGCCGTTGCGGCCCAGGACCTTCACTTCGTAGACCAGCTTGCCGTCGTCGTCCTCGAGCTCGACCTTCAGGACGTCGCCCGGGGCGCGCTGCTCGGCGATCGCCAGGATGCGGGTCAACGGCAGGACCTGTCCCCGCGCCAGGGCGGTGCGCGCGGCCTCGTGGTCCTTGTTCTTGTGGTCGTCGGCCCAGGCATGCGCGGGGACCGCGGCGGTGAGCGACAGGGCCAGGACGGCGCCGAGAACGGAGTTGAGGTTGGGTTTCATGGGGTCCAGGATTCCACGCCCATCCTGACACCGCCCTGACGATCCGCAACGGCCAGATGTCAGGCGCGCACAGGCAAAGCTTCTCCGGGGATGCGGAACGCCGCCTGGGGAAGACCAACATGATCACAAGATGCCTTGCCGGCGCGGCTTTCGGCTTGATTTCGGCCACCGCCGCGACGTCGGCTTTGGCGGCTCAGGAGCAGGTCACCCGCTATCCAGCCGCCTATTTCGCCAACGCCCAGCCCTATTCGGCCTTCGACATGATCGCGCGCCTGCCCGGCTTCGCGTTCGACGGCGGCGACAGCGACGTGCGGGGTCTTTCCGGCGCGACCGGCAATGTCCTGATCGACGGCCAGCGGCTCACCGGCAAATCGGAGAGCCTGGAAGCCGTCCTTCGGCGTATCCCGGCCCAGTCGGTCGTTCGCATCGAGCTGATCCGCGCCGGCGCGCCGGGCGTCGACATGCAGGGCCGGGGTCTGCTGGCCAATGTCGTGCGGTTGCAGGAAACGACGACGCGCGGCCGGCTGGAGGGGGCCAACGCGTTCCACCCGCGCGGGATCACTGCTCCCCGACTGGCGGGCGAGCTGTCGAGGCGGCGCGGCGACCGGGTGCTGGAACTGTCGGGATCGATCGGTCGCTCGGTCGACGACGAGAAGGGCGAGGGTCCGCTCCTCTGGACCAACCCCGACGGAACATCGCGGCGCGATGCGGTCTATCGCGAGGACAAGGGGGCCCGCACGGCCCAGGCGACCGCCGGCTACGAGCGCCGGGCCCTCGGCGGGAAACTGCGGCTGGACGCCAATCTGAGCGACGAGAAGACCCGCGCCGACATCCGCGAAACCGAACGCGCGCCCTCCCCGTCGGTCGAAGATGTGGTCGAGCGCGAACACGTCCAAGAGTCCGAAGTGGGTGGTCGCCTTGAACGCCCCGTGTCTGCATCCTGGTCGCTGGAGGCCCAGGCGCTTCGTCACGCCAGCCGCACCCGCGCCGCCGATCGGTCGATCACGGGCGCGGGCGCAGGGGCGGAAACCTCGGAAACCCGGCTCTCGTCGCAAGCCGCCGAGACGATCGCCCGCGTCCTGCTGCGTCGCGACGGCGCCGTGATCACCGTGGAGCTGGGCGGCGAGGCCGCGCTCAACAGGCTCGACAGCCGTTCGGCCCTGGAGGAGAACGGCCTGCCGATCACCCTTCCGTCCGCCAACGTCCGCGTGGAGGAGCGCCGGGGCGAAGCCGTCGCCACCGTCACCTGGCGGGCCCGCCGCACGCTGACGATCGAGGCCGGGGCGCGGGTAGAGGTCTCGGACCTGAGCCAGGCGGGCGACAGCCAGCTGGAAAAACACTTTCTCTATCCCAAGCCGCGCCTGCTGGTGACCTGGGCGCGCGACGAGCGTCGACAGCTTCGGCTGGAGTTGGAGCGCCGGGTCGGCCAGCTCGACTTCGAGGACTTCGTCAGCTCGACCTCCCTGACCTCCGACACCGTCACTGCCGGCAATCCTGATCTCGAACCCGACAAGACCTGGCGACTGGCCGCCAGCTGGGAACAGCGCTTTGGCAGAGCCGGCGCGATCGTGCTGACCGCGCGGCACGACGAGATCACCGACGCCATCGACCGCGTGCCGATCGTGGGACCCGGCTACGCCTTCGACGCGCCCGGCAATATTGGCCACGCCACACGCGACGAGATCACGATCAACCTCAGCCTGCCCCTGGACGCCCTGGCGCCTGGCGGACTTTTCAAGGCCGACGTCACCGCCCGCCGCAGCCGCGTCGTCGACCCCGCCACCGGCGTGCGGCGCGGTCTTTCGGACCAGCCGTCGGTGGAAGGCGCCCTGCACTTCACCCAGGACCTGCCGGCGCGCCGCATGCGTTGGGGCGTCGACGCCGTGCTGGGCGAGGAAAAGAAAGAATATCGCTTCGACGAGGTGCGCACCGATCGGGTCGCCGCCCGATGGTCGGCGTTTGTCGAGACCCGTCCGGCCCCGGCGTGGAACCTGCGCCTGGAAGTCGACAACCTGACCAGCGGTAAGGTCGATCGGCGGCGCGAGCGGTACGCGGGCCTGCGCGGCGCCGCGCCGCTGAAGCGCATCGAGACCCGGAGCATGGATCACGGCGCGTTCGCCGGCGTGATCCTGCAGCGCTCGTTCGGCGGCTAGGCTGCCTCGCGCCCCGCCCCGCCCATAGCGCGCCAGCGCTCGCGCTTGGCCAGGGCCCGCTCCAGGGTCGAGCGCTTGATCGGCAGGCCCTTGCGCAGCTTCACCCAGGTGAACTCGCTGATCCCGAACACGTCGAACAGATAGCGGTCGGTGATGGCCGGGAGGCTGGCGCGCAGGTCGGCGAACTCTTCAGGTGTGATGGTGACGAGGTCGAGCATAGCGTTCGCGTCCTTTGGCGCGCGCGGGGTCATTGGGTTCAGGGGAGACCGGAACCATCGCCAGTTTTGGTAGCGTTTTTAGGGCGTTAGTCGGCTTCAACCGGCCGCAATTGGTGGAGCAGCGTTCCCTGGAGTTGGGGAGTGCTGGCCAGCACCGTGCCGTTCATCAGGTCCAACGGCCGTCCCAAGGTATCGGTGACGACGCCCCCCGCCTCCCGGACGATCACCGCCCCGGCGGCCATGTCCCAGGCGCTGACGCTCTGCTCCCAGTAGGCGTCGAAACGGCCGCAGGCGACGTAGGCCATGTCGACCGCGCCCGCGCCAAGGCGGCGCACGCCGGAAACGCGGTCGGTCAGGCGCTTCATCTCGGCATGGAACTGCTCCTGGCGCGGCTTGCCCATGAACGGGATGCCCACGCCCAGCACGGCCTGCTCCAGGCCCTGGCGTTTTGAGACCTTGATCGGCTTGTCATTGAGCCAGGCGCCCTGCCCGACCTCGGCCCGGAACATCTCGTCCAGCATCGGCACGTAGGTGACTCCGGCGATCACCTCGCCATCGCGGGCCAGGGCGATGTTCACCGCCCAGATCGGCAGGCCGATCAGAAAGTTGGCGGTGCCGTCCAGGGGATCGCAGATCCAGGTATGGGAGGCGTCCGCGCCCAGTACGACACCGCCCTCCTCGCCCAGGAAGCCGTAGTCCGGATAGGCCTCAGCCAGGATCGCCTTCACGGTCTGCTCGGCGCGGACATCGGCGATGGTGAAGGGGTCGGCGGGGCCGTTCTTGTGCTGGATCTCCAGGGTGGCGATCTCGGCGAAGTCCTGCTTCAGGCGGTCGCCGGCGGCGCGGGCCGCGCGGATCATGGTCTGGATCAGGGGGGAAGGCTGGCTCACGCTCAATCTCTCAACTTGGTGCGCCACAGGCTGGTGGCGAGGGTCAGGGACAGGACCGAGGCGCCGATCCAGAACAGGACGGCCGGTCCGAAATCGTAGTGGCGCACGCCGTCGACGACCCGCATGCCCTTGTCGATCAGCGCGCCGCTGATCTGCTCCTGGATGGCGGCGCCGAGATAGCTGAACACGCCGATCAGGCCCATGGCCGCGCCGGCCACCCGCTTGGGACAGATGTCGGTGGCGAACAGGCCGCCCAGCGAGGTGACCAGGGCCGTCATGCCCAGGCCGAACAGGATCATGCCGGCGATCAGCACCGGATAGGTGTTGGGCCCGTAGAAGATGATCCCCAGCCCCGCCAGCTCCATCAGGCCGAACAGCAGGTTGGCCGGCGGGCGGCGGGCGTTGAACAGCTTGTCGGAAATGAAGCCGTAGCCGATGGCGCCGAAGATCCCGGCCAGGGTGCTGATCATCAGCATGCCGCCGGCCTGGGCCAGGGAATAGCCCCGCGCCTCCTGCAGATAGAGCACGCCCCAGCTGTTGATGGCGTAGCGGGTCACGTAGATCAGGGCCGAGGACAGGGCTAGAGCCCACACCGCGGGGATCTTCAGGATGGTCAGCTGGGTCTTGAACGTGCTACCCGCCGCCGACTTCGGCTTTTCGGACTGCCAGTGATCGTTGCGCCAGTCGGCGACGGGCGGCAGACCCAGGGTGCGGGGCCGGTCCTGGATCAGGAAGTAGCTGCCGATCGCCACAAGCACGCCGACGAAGGCCGGGGCCCAGAAGCCGTAGCGCCAGCCGAAGGCGCCGACGACGCCGCCGACCGCCACGAAGGTCAGGCCCTCGCCGATCGAATGGGCGGTGCTCCAGATGCCGTAATAGCGGCCGCGCTCGCGGTTGGAGAACCACTGGGTCATCGACACCACCCCGGCCGGAGCGCCGAAGCTTTGGAACCAGCCGTTCAGGCCCCAAAGCACCGCCGACAGCGCCACGGTCGTCGAAAAGCCCATGCCGATATTGGCGATCGCCGAGATCAGCACGCTGAACGCGAAGAACCGCTTCATGTTGGCGTGGTCGGCCAGGAAGCCGTTGGTCAGCTTGCCGAACGCGTAGGTGTAGAACAGAGCCGAGCCGATCAGCCCCAGCTCGGTCGGCGAGAACACCCCGGCGTCGATCAGGGGCTTCTTGACCATGCCCAGGGCTAGGCGGCAGGTGTAGGACAGGCCGTAACCGAGGGTGATCGCCACCATGATCCGGAAGCGATGGCGCTTGTAGAGCGTATCGATCGCGCCCTGGTCGCCCAGCAGCGGCGCGTCGGGTCCGGGCGCGAAGAACTTCAGCAAGGCGGTCATGATGCGGATCGTATCCCCGGTTCCCGCGACGCTTCGAACGGCGCCGTCATCGACCTTCATCCGAACAGGCTATTTCATTTCAAATTGGAATGGAAGATTTTTTCCATATCCGGAACGATTTGGAACGCTGAAAAGAAGGGCCCCGAACCGTGAGGTCCGAGGCCCAGTTCAGCGCACGCAGGAGCGCTTCCGTTCGGGGGGGAGGAGCCCGAAGTCACATGATCGGCCGGCTTACATCGTCGGAATGACGAAGCTCTGGTCCAGCACCGCCCCGCCCTTGGGCCAGCGCTGGGTCACGGTCTTGGTGCGGGTGTAGAACCGCACGCCGTCCTGGCCGTACTGGTTCAGGTCCCCGAAGCCCGAACGCTTCCAGCCGCCGAAGCTGTGATAGGCCACGGGCACGGGGATCGGCACGTTGATCCCGACCATGCCGATCTCGACCTGGTCGGCGAACTCGCGAGCGGCGTCGCCGTTGCGGGTGAAGATCGCCACGCCGTTGCCGTACTGGTGGCGCGAGGCCAGGGCGATGCCCTCGGCCAGGCTCTCGGCGCGGACCATCTGCAGCACCGGACCGAAAATCTCGTCCTGATACGAACGCATGGTCGGTTTGACGTGGTCGAACAGGGTCGGGCCGACGAAGAAGCCGTCCTCGTGACCCTGCAGGGTGAAGCCCCGGCCGTCGACCACCAGCTCCGAACCCTCGTCGATCCCCATCTGGATGTAGCTTTCGATCCGCGCCTTGTGGACGGCGCTGACCACCGGGCCGTAGTGGGCGTCCTTGTCGGTGCTGATCCCGACCCGAAGGCCGCCGATCGCCGCGACCAGCTTTTCGCGCAGGGCGACGGCGGTCTTCTCGCCGACGGGCGTGACCACCGGCAGGGCCATGCAGCGCTCGCCGGCCGAGCCGTAGGCGGCGCCGATGATGTCGGCCACGGCCTGGTCGAGGTCGGCGTCGGGCAGGACGATCCCGTGGTTCTTGGCGCCGCCCATGGCCTGCACCCGCTTGCCGTTGGCGCCGGCCCGCGAGAACACCGACTGCGCGATGTCGGAGCTGCCGACAAAGCTGACGGCCTTGATGGTCGGGTGGTCGAGGATGGCCTCGACGCAGTCCTTATCGCCGTGCACGACGTTGAGGATGCCGGGCGGCAGGCCGGCCTCGATCAGCAGTTCGGCCAGGCGCACCGGCACGGACGGATCCCGCTCCGACGGCTTGAGAATGAAGGCGTTGCCGCTGGCGATTGCCGGACCCATCATCCACATCGGGATCATGGCCGGGAAGTTGAACGGCGTGATGCCCGCCACGACGCCCAGCGGCTGGCGCATCGAATAGACGTCGATGCCTGGGCCCGCGCCCTGGGTGTACTCGCCCTTCAGCAGGTGCGGGATTCCGCAGGCGAACTCGATCACCTCCAGGCCGCGCATGATGTCGCCCTTGGCGTCGGCGATGACCTTGCCGTGCTCGGACGACAGCAGATGGGCCAGCTCGTCCATATTGGCGTTGAGCAGGCGGACGAACTCGAACATCACCCGCGCCCGGCGCTGAGGATTGGTCGCGGCCCAGGCCGGCTGGGCGGCGGCGGCGTTGGCGATGGCCGCGTCCAGCTCGCCCTTGGTCGCCAGGGCGACGCGGGCCTGCACCTGGCCGGTGTTGGGGTCGAAGACGTCGCCGAAGCGGCCGGACGTGCCCTCGACGGCGCGACCGCCGACGAAGTGGGGAATGCTGCGCATGACGCGCTCCTTCTTTGTAGCTAGCCGATCAGGCCTTGCGGGCGATCCAGTCGTGGGCCGGGTCGTTGCGGAAGATCCACTTGCGATGCGGACCGGCCATGACGTTGAGGTAGTAGAGGTCGTAGCCGTGCGGGGCGCCGACCGGGTGATAGCCGCGCGGCACCATCACCACGTCGCCGTCCTGCACGCAGACCGTCTCGTCCAGACTTCGATCGTCGGTGTAGACGCGCTGGAAGGCGAAGCCCTGCGGCGGGTTCAGCCGGTGATAATAGGTCTCCTCCAGCGCGGTCTCCTCGCCGTCGGTCGCCGTGTCGTGCTTGTGCGGCGGGTAGCTGGACCAGTGGCCGCCGGGCGTGATGACCTCGACCACCAGCAGACCTTCGGCGGGGGCGGTCTCGGGCAGGATGTTGCGGACGTGGCGGACATTGGTCCCCTGCCCCCTCACCTCGCGCGGCATGTCGCCGGCCGCGACCAAGCGGGGCGGCAGACCAGACTTGCCGGGCGCTGAGCACAGGGCCAGCTCCACCGCGGTGACCGCCGTGACGCTGAACGCCGCGCCGGCCGGGGCGTAGACCGCGCCCGGGGCGGCGTCCTCGAACACGCTGGCGCGGCCGCCGATCTCGCCGAACGCCTTGTCGGCCACGGTGACCGCCGCCTTGCCGCTCATCACGACCAGGCAGGTTTCGCGGCCCGCTTCGCCGCCGTCGAACCGCTGGCCGGGTTCGAGCGTGACGACCTTGAAGCCGACATGGCTCCAGCCGGCCGACTGCGGCGTGACTTCCAGCACCGAGCCCGAGGCGTCGGGCGCGTGGGGGCGGACGAGGAGATTGGTCATCGCCTCACGCCGCCCTCAGGCCGGCCGCGGCGGCTTCCTTCTTGAGGGTCGCCAGGCCGATTTCGCCATACTGGCGAGGATCGGCGATGGCCGGGTCCTGCTCGGCCTCGACGATGATCCAGCCGGAATAGCCGATCTCGGCCAGGGCCTGCATCACCGCGCCGTAGTCCAGATAGCCGTCGCCGGGCACGGTGAACATGCCGGCCAGAACGCCGTCCAGGAAGCTGCCGCCACCGCGCGAGATCACCTTGCGGAAAACCTCGCTGCGGATGTCCTTGCAGTGCACGTGGGCGACGCGATGCGGATAGCTGCGGATCATCGACACGGGATCGAGGCCGCCGAGCGCCGCGTGGCCGGTGTCGACGGTCAGGCCCACCGACGGACCGGTGTTGGCGAGGAAAGCTTCCAGGTCCTCGGGCCGCTCGACCACGGTGCCCAGGTGGTGATGGTAGGCGAACTTCAGGCCCTGGGACTGGATGTAGTCAGCCACCTTGGTCAGGCGCGCGCCGAATTCCTTCCAGCCCTCGGCGTCCAGGCGCGGCGTGGCCGACAGGGCCTTGGACTTGTCGCCGTGGATGGCGTTGCTGGTTTCGGCATGGACGAAGACCGTGCTGCCCATGGCCTTCAGCAAGGCCAGGTGCTTCTGCAGCGCCGCGATCTCATCGTCAGCGGACTGGACCAGAAGGTTGCCGCTGTACCAGCCGCCGACCAGCGACAGGTTGTAGCGGGCCAGCAGGGGCTTCAGCACCGCCGGATCGCGGGGGAACACCCCGCCCAGCTCCACCCCTTCGAAGCCTATCGCCTGGCAGTCGGCCAGCACCACCTCGAGCGGCGTATCGCCGCCCAGTTCGGGCATGTCGTCGTTGATCCAGGCGATGGGGCTCACGCCGAAACGGATGGTCATGGCGTCAGTCTCCCGTACGCTGTTGCTTGATCTTGTTTTCGTAGTCTTGGCGGGCCGCCTTGACGGCGGGGCGCACCGAGACCTCGGGCACCGCCACGTCCCACCACGCGCCGCCGCCGTCGGTGGTCGGCATGGGATCGGTGTCGATCACCACGACATAGGTTCGGTCGCTGGCCTTGGCGCGTTGCAGCGCCGCCTCCAACTCGACCAGATTGGCGACCTTCTCCGATCGCGCGCCCAGGCTCTTGGCGTGGGCGGCGAAGTCGATGTCGGGCAGGGTCTGATGGACCGTATCGACCAGCAGGTTGTTGAACGGCGCGCCGCCGGTCGCGGCCTGCAGCCGATTGATGCAGCCGTAGCCTCGGTTATCCAGGACCGTGACGATCAGCTTGGTCCCCAGCATCACCGAGGTGGCCAGTTCGGAGTTGAGCATCAGGTAGCTGCCGTCGCCGACCATCACATGCACCTCGCGATCCGGCGCGGCCATCTTGACCCCCACGGCGCCGGCGATCTCGTAGCCCATGCACGAGAAGCCGTACTCGACGTGGTAGCCGCCCGGCTGCCGGGTGCGCCAAAGCTTGTGCAGTTCGCCCGGCAGGCCGCCGGCCGCGCAGACCACCACCGCATCGTCCGAGGCGGCGCGCGACAC
>NZ_JBFTZS010000137.1:0-10247 GCF_056406675.1 Caulobacter sp. P1_B12_2
GCGCACCCCTCTATCCGCCGCAAGGGCAGAGGGGTGGCGCGCGGGCGCGCCAATGCGCTTCGCCGTCAGCTGAACCAGGGGTCCCGGGCACRAGGCCCGGGATGACGACGTGATAGAGAGAGCGGCTGATCGTCCCTACGGCGCCTTGCCGGTCTCGACATAGGTCTTGAAGCGATCGAACTGTTCGCTCAGCACGCCGTCGACGCCTGGCGCGATCTTGTCGAGCCCGCCCTTCCTGTAGCCGCCCACGTCATAGGTCTGGGTCAGGGTGGTCTTGCCGTCCGCCTCAGACAGGACCCAGCTCAGATGGCCGGTCGCGCCGGACATTTGCAGCGGCCCCAGTCCGCCGAACAGGCGCAGCCCCTGGCCCGGCTGGGCGTAGACCACGGTCATGTGCATCACCGACCCGCCGTTCGGCAGCTTCTCGCAGAAGCAGCCTCCGGCCATCGCGGCCAGCGACAGGTTGGCCGAGGACCCGGACCAGGTGTGGTCCTTGTTCCACCACTGCGAGGGCTGGGAGAGGGCGGCATAGACCTTGTCGGCCGGGGCGTTCAGCACCGCCGTGCGCTTGACCTCGAAGCCGTTGGGCTGGGCGTCGACGACCTCGGCGTGGGCGGCGGAGGTCGTGAGCAGGGCGAGCGCGGCAATGATCAGCAGGCGTTTCATGGTGGCCCTCCCGGTTGGGAGGAAGGGTGCCGCCTGCGGCCTTCGCGTCAAGTCGCCACTTGCTCCCACCTGGCGGCTGCGCCGCCTGTCCGCCCCCATGGGGGCGGAGGACGCACGCACGGCGCCGCACGGATCCTCTTCCCCCTGTGGGGGAAGAGGATCGCGAAGCGATCCGTAGGGGGCAAGTGTTAGCCTCTCCAACGCCCCAGGCAAATCGCCTAGGCCGCCTCGAACCTCAACGGCCCGCCCCAGAAGCTCTCCACCAGCCCGTTCTGCGGCCCCGGCGCGCCGGTGGTCAGGAACTTGCGCGCGCCGCCGGTACCAGGGTCCAGCTCCGGATGGCGCTGCAGGTAGAGCTCCAGGGCGTCAGCCGTCGAGGCCGGCTGGTGGATGACCGGGGTGCCGGCCGGCAGGGCGGCGCGGAAGATGTCGGCGATGATCTCGTAGTGGGTGCAGCCCAGCACCGCGCGGTCGGGATAGCGGCCGATGCGGGTTTTCAGCGCCTGGACATAGCCCTCGACCGCCTTGGCCAGGTCGACGGCCCCGGCGTCGGCCTCGATCATCGGCACCAGGTCCGGGCAGGCTTGCGAGAACACCGCGATGTCCTGCTTGCGCTTGTCGATCTCGATCTCGTAGACGCGCGAACTGGTCGTGCCCTGGGTGGAGAAGACGCCCAGGATGTCGAGCTGCTCGACCTTCTCGCCGCGCCGCTCGGCCTCGTGCTCCCAGGGCAGGCCGGTGGCGGCCTCGATGGTCGGCACGATAATGCCCAGCACGTTTATGGGTCGACCGAGCTGCTTGCGATAACCCGGCAGCCAGGTCTGCTGCAGGCGGCGCAGGGCGATGGCCGAGGCGGTGTTGCAGGCCAGGACCACCAGGCTGGCGCCGGTGTCGAACAGCCGCTCGCAGCCGGCCTTGGTCAGCGCGACGATCTCCTCGCCGGGCCGCCCGCCATAGGGGGCGTTGGCCTGGTCGGCCAGATAGGTGAAGTCCGCCTGGGGCAGACGGTTCACGAGGGCGCGGTGGACCGTGAGGCCGCCCACGCCGGAGTCGAAGACGCCGATGGACATGGATCTGGCTTAACCCGCCATCGTCCGGCCGTCCACGCGGCGCGCTTGAGATTCTGGCGCCGGCCGCGTGCAGGCCCGGCGCCGGGCATGAAGCGGCCAGGTCGAACGGGCGACGCGAGAGATTCTGTCGTCGAATTCACGCTTGGCGGCACGAACCTCGCACGAAAACGCTTAACGACGAGCCGCTCGGCGCTCTAGGGTTCCGCTTCCTTTCTCCGGAGACCCGCCCGTGAAGCGTCGTTCCTTCCTCGCCGCCGCCAGCGCGACCGCCCTGATGCCCATGATCGCCAAAGCCGCCACCCCCGCCGCCGCTTCGTCAAACCCCCTGTTGGGCCAGTGGACGGGCCCGCACGGCGGGCTGCCGCCGTTGGACAAGGTCAAGCCCGAGCTGTTCGCCGGCGCCTTCGAGGCGGCCATGGCCGAGCAGCGCCAGGAGCTGTTCGCCCTGACCGCCAAGCGCTCGGCCCCGACTTTCGAAGGGATCATGGCGCCCTTCCAGGATTCCGGCCGGACCCTGAACCGGGTCGGCGCGCTGTTCGGGGTGTTCACCTCGACGATGAACGACGCGGCCATGCAGAAGGTCGAGGCCGAGACCACGCCGAAGCTGGCGGCGTTCGGTGACGAGATCATCCAGAACGAGCAGCTGTTCGCCCGCATCAAGGCCGTCTACGACGCCCGCGAGACCTCGAACCTGACGCCCGAACAAAAGCGCCTGGCCTGGGTGGTCTATAACAGCTTCGCCCGTCAGGGCGCGGCGCTGGACGGCGCCAAGAAGGCTCGTCTCGGCCAGATCAACCAGGCGCTGGCCAGCCTCTACACCAAGTTCAGCCAGAACGAGCTCGCCGACGAGGAGGGCTACACGCTCGAGCTGGCCGAGGCCGACCTGGCCGGCCTGCCGGAGTCGGTGAAGGCCGGCGCGGCGGCCGCCGCCGAGGAAAAGGGCCTGAAGGGCAAGTGGCTGATCACCAACACCCGCTCGTCGATGGAGCCCTTCCTGGTCTATTCCGACCGCCGCGACCTGCGCGAGAAGGGCTGGAAGCTGTGGGTGTCGCGCGGCGACAACAACGACGCTCATGACAACAAGGCGGTGATCACCGACATCCTCAAGCTGCGGGCCGAGAAGGCCCAGCTGCTGGGCTTCCCGACCTACGCCCACTGGATCACGGCCGATCAGATGTCCAAGACCCCGGACGCGGCCATGGACCTGATGATGCAGGTCTGGAAGCCGGCCGTGGCCCGGGTCCACGAGGAAGTGGCCGACATGCAGAAGGTGGCCGATTCTGAAGGCGCGACCTTCAAGATCGCCCCCTGGGACTATCGCCACTACGCCGAGAAGGTGCGCAAGGCGCGCTATGACCTCGACCAGAATGTCGTGAAGCCCTACCTGCAGCTGGAGAAGCTGCGCGAGGCCATCCACTGGGCGGCGGGCCAGCTGTACGGCTTTACCTTCACCCAGATCAAAGACGTGCCGGTCTGCCATCCCGATGTGCGGGTCTGGGAAGTGACCAAGGGTCCGCAGCGCGTGGGCCTGTGGTACTTCGATCCCTATGCCCGGGCCGGCAAGCAGTCGGGCGCCTGGATGAGCGAGTATCGCACCCAGGAGAAGTTCAAGGGCGTGATCACCCCGATCGTCTCCAACAACTGCAACTTCGTGAAGGGCAAGCCCGGCGAGCCGGTGCTGATCTCGTGGGATGACGCCGTCACCATGTTCCACGAGTTCGGCCACGCCCTGCACGGCCTGAACTCGGACGTGACCTATCCCACCCTGGCCGGCACCAACGTCGCCCGCGACTTCGTCGAGTTTCCCAGCCAGCTCAACGAGCACTGGCTGCCGACCAAGCCGGTGCTGAGCCGGTTCGCCGTCCACTACCAGACCGGCAAGCCGATCCCCGACGAGCTGGTGGCCAAGATCGAGAAGGCCAAGACCTTCAACCAAGGCTTCTCGACGGTCGAATATCTGGCCTCGGCGATCTACGACATGAAGATCCATCTGGCGGCCAAGGGCCAGGCGATCGACCCGGAAGCCTTCGAAAAGACGGCCCTGACCGAGATCGGCTTGCCGTCCGAGATCGTGATGCGCCACCGGCCCACCCAGTTCGGGCACATCTTCTCGGGCGACGGCTATTCGGCCGGCTACTACAATTACATCTGGGCCGACACTTTGACCGCAGACGCCGCGGAGGCCTTCGCGGAGGCCCCAGGCGGCTTCTACGACAAGGCCGTGGCCAAGCGCCTGCACGACGACATCATGAGCGTGGGCAACACCATCGACGCGGGCGAGGCCTTCCGCCGCTTCCGCGGCCGTGACGTGAAGATCGGCGCCCTGATGCGCAACCGCGGCTTCCCGGTTCCGCCGGGAGCGTAACGCTCGATCCTGGAAGGCCACGCCGCACCGCGAGCGTGGCCTTCTTTTCAGACTGAAATCAGATATATCGAAAAACACTCTTGACGTTCAGCCGGTCCGATATATCTGTAAGTCCGATATAACGAAACAGGATCTAAAACTCACATGTTTGGACGTCATCCCCACCACCACGGCCGCCACGGCGGCGACCACGGCGCGTCTTTCGGCCGTCATCCGTTCGGCTTCCACGGCCACGAGGGCCATCATCGTCGCGGCGGCCGCATGGGCCGGTTCTTCGATCACGGCGACCTGCGTCTGGTCGTGCTGAAGCTGATCGCCGACAAGCCCAGTCACGGCTACGAGCTGATCAAGGCTGTCGAAACCGCCGCCGGCGGCGCCTACACCCCCAGCCCGGGCGTGATCTATCCGACCCTGACCCTGCTGGAAGAGCTGGGTTACGTCACCGCGGCCGACGCCGGCGGCGGCAAGAAGCTCTACACGATCACCGACGAGGGCCAGACCTTCCTCGCGACCAACAGCCAGCCGGTCCACGGCCTGTTCACCCGCATGGCCGAAGCCGCCGCCCAGAGCGCCGCCTTCTCGCCGCAGATCATGCGGGCCCGCGAGAACCTCAAGACCGCCCTGCGCCTGAAGCTGACCTCCGGCTCGCTGACCGCCGAACAGATCGCGGCGATCGCCAAGGTCATGGACGACGCGGCCGCGGCCATCGAAGGGGTGTAGCCGCCATGCAGAGCCACGCCCGCCTGAACACCGACAAGGCCGCGCGCTACATGATCCAGCTGGCCAAGCACTGGAGCCACAAGTTCGAGGTGTCGTACGACGACATCTCGGCCTTGATCCCACTGCCGCTGGGGACTTGCAGCATGCTGGCCGATCYCGACGGCCTGGACGTCACCATCGAGGCCGTCGACCCGGAGGCCCTGGCCCGGCTGGAGGACGTGGTCGCCGAGCACTTGCTGCGCTTCGCCTTCCGCGAACCGGTCAAGCGCCTGGGCTGGACTCGAGCCTGGGAGGCCGGCTGCATCGATCCGCCGGCCCTGCGGATCAACCGGGCGTCCGTCTAACCGCCGCCGCGTCACGTTTTCGGGTTGTCCTGGGACAGTCGATCAAACTTCCTTGCGCATGCCCGAAAACAGAGGTTTCATCCGACTCAAGCCCCGGTAGAGGGCTTTGGAGGAAACCATGGGTCATGTGGTTCGCGGCGTTGCCTATCGCGCGCGGCAGGACGGCCGTCAGGGTCGCCTTGGCTGGCTTCTGCTCATTTCCGCCGTCAATCTCATGCTTTGGAGCGGCGTGATCGCCCTGATCGCTCGAGCGTCCTGACAGCGGGCGTCCCGAGGGGCGTCAGCGCAAGCCGCGCAACACATCGATCCGTCGCATCGCCTTGCCCGGCAGGGCCGACATCGACCCCAACGGCAGGGACTCGGCCACCTCGCGCAGGCCGTAGGCCGCCGTGCGGGCCAGGGTCGAGACCGAGGGCGCGCCCAGGAACCCGAACATCACGCCCTGCTGGCGGTTCGACAGCTCGCGCTTGAAGCGATAGTCGCCGSCCCCGAGGTCGAGACGCTTGTAGGGACCCGCGTCCAGGCTCTTGAGAATGTCCTGGAACAGCAGCAGGCCTGGCGAATAGCGCTCGAACTTCGGGTCGTGGGCGATCAGCCAGCCGTGGACCGTGGCGCCGCCCCGCAGGTGGAAATGCACGGCCGCCAACTCGTCGCCCAGGTGCAGGGTGTAGAGCCCGCCGCCGAACGCCGGGTCGCGGGTCTCCAGCAGCTCGTCCATCAGCCGCAGGACCCAGTCGGTCTTGAACAGGTCGGTCTGGCCGGTGGCCGCCAGCTGGGCGCGCTTCCAGGCGACCAGCTGGTCGTAGTCGGCGCGGGAGTCCGACAGGGCGGTGAAGCGGGCGGGGCCGACCTCGCGCTCGACCTTGCGGCGCTTCTTGTCGATGTCCTTCAGCGCCCCGATCCCGGCCGCCTTGCGCTCGGCTTCGTAGGCGGCGTAGCCGTCGGCGACCTCGACCACCCAGGAGACGTCGCGTCCACGGGCGTGACCCTGGAAGGCCGGGTCCTCGGCCTGCATGTGGCAGAAGTCGTAGCGCGAGACGCCCAGGGCCTGGAGCATGGCGCGCGGATCGGCCCGGAAGCCGTYGCGGGTCACCAGGGCCTGGTAGTCGCTCATCGGCGCGCCGACCGGCATGGCGGTGGAGCCGCGCTTGCGGACGGCCAGGAACGCCGCCGGATCGCCGGCCGTGTCGCGCTGGACCGCGATCCGCACGTCGTCGGCGGGGCCGCGCGCCCGGGCCACGGCCTGGGCCCACAGCGGCGACAGGAACGGACTGTCCAGACGCGCCTCGCCGGCCTGGGCGGCCGACCAGGCCGCGCGGACCTCCGCGGGCAGTTCCAGGGCGGGAAAAACGTCGATCTTCAAGGCAACCTCGATCCGGCTCGGGCGAAGGTGCGGCCGGATAATCGGGGCGATCCTGACGGGCAGAGATTGAACTAGGGTTTACGGCCCGGAAAACAGGGTTCTCCAGGCCGACTTCCAAGTCAATCCATCAGCTTCTTCGACAGATAGACATATTCCAGGGCCTGGCGGCGGGCGGTCTCGGCCAGGTTGGCGCTTGCCGCGTGGCCGCCGTCGATGTTCTCGTAGTAGAGCACCGGATAGCCCAGTTCCTCCAGCCGGGCCGCCGCCTTGCGGGCGTGGGCCGGATGGACGCGGTCGTCCTTGGTCGAGGTCTCGATGAACACCTCGGGATAGTTCCGGCCGGCCTTGAGGTTGGAATAGGGGTCGTACTTGGCGATCACCGCCCGCTCGGACGGGATGGTCGGGTCGCCATACTCGCCGATCCATGAGGCCCCGGCCCCGATCTGGGTGTAGCGGATCATGTCGAACAGCGGCACCTGCACGACGATGGCGTTGTAGAGCTCGGGCCGCTGGGTCAGGGCCACGCCCATCAGCAGGCCGCCGTTGCTGCCGCCCATGATCCCCAGTCGGCGCGGCGAACTCAGTTTTCTTGTGATCAGGTCCTGGGAGACGGCGAAGAAGTCGTCATAGACCTTCTGGCGGTTCTCCTTGAGGCCGGCGTTGTGCCAGGCCGGGCCGAACTCGCCTCCGCCGCGGATGTTGGCCACCACGTAAGTGCCGCCGCGCTCCAGCCACAGCTTGCCCATCACCCCCGAATAGGCCGGGGTCATCGAGGCCTGGAAGCCGCCATAGGCGTAGAGCAGTGTGGGCGCCGAGCCGTCGTAGGCCACGCCCTTGGGCCGGACGACGAAGTACGGGATCTTCACGCCGTCGCTGCTGGTCGCCTCGAACTGCTCGACCACGTGGGTGGAGGCGTCGAAGCGGGCCGGCGAGGCCTTGACCTGTTCCAGCTTCAGCGACGCCGCGTCGGCCAGCCAGTAGGTCGAGGGCGTCAGATAGCCGGTGACGCTGACGAACAGGCGGTCGTCCCTCTGCGAGGCCGAGCCCAGGCCGATCGTCGAATTGGCCGGCAGGGTCAGCTTCTGGTGGGTCCAGCCCTTGGGTCCGTGGCCGTAGACCAGGGCGCCGCCGGTGACGTTGTCCAGCAATCCGACCACCAGCTTGTCGCGGGTGGTGGTGACGCTCTCCACCGACTGTTTGGCGGTCGGGCGCAGGACCAGGGTGGCGGGGGCCTTGGCCGGATCGGCCTTGAAGGCCGCCAGGTCGAAGCTGATCAGGTCGCCGGTCTTGAAGCCCCGCTCGGGCCAGTCCTGCTCCAGGGTCATGGCCATCTGGCCGGCCACATAGCCGACGACCGAGCTTTTCAGCGGCAGGGGCAGCTTCACCGCGCCCTTGTCGGTCAGCAGATAGGTCTCGGCCTCGAAGAAGCTGACCGAGCGGCTGACCAGGGTGGCCACCACCTTGCCGTCGGCGTCGAGCAGCGTGTAGGCCGAGGCCGAGACGTCGTCGGGCGTGCCCCGGAACACTTCCTTGGCCGAGGCCAGGGGCGTCCCGCGCTTCCACGCCTTGATCACATAGGCGTAGCCCGACTTGGTCACCTGGCCCGGCTCCCATTCGCGCGAGACCAGCACGGTGTCGCGGTCCAGCCAGCTGATCACCTGTTTGCCCTCGGGCAGCACGAAGCCGTTCTCGACGAAGGTCCTGGTCGTGGTGTCGAACTCGCGCACGACCATGGCGTCCTTGCCGCCGTTCGACAGCGAGACCAGGCAGCGGGTCTCCTCGGGCGCCAGGCAGCCCGCGCCCTTGAACACCCAGTTGGCGTTCTCGGCCTTGGACAGGGCGTCGATGTCGAGGATCGTCTCCCACTCGGGCTCGGCGGTGCGGTAGCTGTCCAGGGTGGTCTTGCGCCAGAGGCCGCGCACGTGGTCGGCGTCCTGCCAGAAGTTGCGCAGGGATCCGTCTCCGGCGAACGACACGCCCGGCACCCGGTCCTTGGCGTTGAGGATAGCCAGGGCCTGGCTTTCCAGCCCGGCGTAGCGGCTGTCGCCCTGCAGGACGGCCAGGCTGCGGGTGTTCTCGGCCTTGGCCCAGGCCAGCGGCCGCTCGCCCTCGATCTCCTCCATCCACTTGTAGGGATCGTCCTTGCCGAGATCGGCCAGCGGCGTGCGGGCCCCCTTGTCAAGAATGGGGGTGTTGGCGGCGGGAGCGGGATCGGCGGCTTGGGCGGCTGTGGTCATGAGGCTCGTGGAGGCGAGGAGGACGAGAAGCAGGCTACGCATCTGGGGATCCGGCGGCTGTCGTGACAGGGCGGCCCGTTCGGAGCGGGCCTTTGGACCTGGACGGTATCGGAAATCGGGGACCGCGCCAGCGCCCCCTCAGTCGTCATTGGGAATGTTCAGGATCTGGCCGCAGGCCTTGCAGTGCACGGCGTCGGGGTCGTGCCGGCGCAGGCCGCAGGTGTGGCAGGGATAGGTCACCTTGTGCGGCCGCAGGATCGACTGGATCAGGCCGATGAACAGCGACACGCCGCCCAGCATCACCGCCATCGACAGCAGCTTGCCCCACACGCCGGGCAGGGTGACGTCGCCATAGCCGGTGGTCGTCAGGCTGGTGACGGTGAAATACAGGGCGTCGACATAGCCGCTGATGCCGTCATGACGTCCGGCGAAGCTGGAATAGACGAAGCCCGTGACCACGAAGACGAAGGTGATCAGGGTGGTGGCCGCGCGGGTGATCTGCTCCACCCGGGTGTCGTCGTAGCGGCGGCCGACGGTGCGCCAGAAGAACTCGCTGTGGATCAGGGTCCACAGCCGCACCACCCGCAGGAAGCCGAAATTGAACAGCCAGGCCGGGAACAGCAGGGTGGCCAGCACGAACAGGTCGACCCAGGTGATCGGTTTCTTCAGCCAGGTCTTGATCTCGCCGTGGGCGATGGCCCGTGCCGCCAGGTCCAGGGCCAGGAAGGCCGCCACCCCGTAGTCGATCGCGTAGAAGGTCAGGCCGTGGCGGCGCATCAGGGGCGCGGCGATGAAGAAGGCGATGATCGCCAGGTCGATGACGATGATCCCGTACCGGAACCGCACGGCGGCGGGCGAAGCGCCGTGATAGAGCGCCCGCAGGCGGGCGCGGAGGCGAAGGCCGTCGGTGTTTTCGGCTGTCAAACGAACCATCCCACGGCGACGCATTGAGTTCGCCCAATAGAACGACAGGATACAGGGTCGAGACCCATGCGGGGTGATCTTTGTCTTTCTTGGCGTCCTCGAGCCAGAATCCACGGCGCGGACCCGGCCGACTACGGCGCCATGGCGTCGGTCCGGCTTTCCAGCAAGCCCGGCCGATGCGACTTGATCTCCTCCCGCCACGTCAGCAGCGCGGTCCTGTTCCGCCCCGGCGGCGTGCGGTCGAGCATCTCATCGATCTTGGCCAAGATCGCGTCGTTGAGGGCCAGCGCGGCCCGGACGCTTTCGATCATCAGCACGCGAAGGTCGTTGCCTCGGCGGATCTTGCGGCGACGGGGCGGCTTGGACTTGGGCATGGGGTTCTCCGTTCCTGACGGCGGACACGACTGTCCGACCTCGGGCTTTCGCGACGAGTGGGTGAGGAGGCGCGGAGCGGCCGGGCCAAGCCCGGATGACCGTGAGTTATGTATGTGCGTTTCGGCTTGGCTCGACCGCTCCGCGAAACCGTTCTTCTCAAGGGACGGCGACTGAGGGCTTGTT
>NZ_JBFTZS010000138.1:0-10240 GCF_056406675.1 Caulobacter sp. P1_B12_2
CCCCGGGCCCGGGTGGCGGGCCACTACGACCTGGCGCGCACGGCCCCCGATCCGTTTGGCGGTCCGGGTCTGCTGCTGGGACCGGCGGTCGATCTGCCGCGTCGGATCCTGGCTCTGGTTCCGGCCGGGGGCGTCCAGGTCAGCGAAGTGTTCGCCGCCGGCTTGCGGGCCGGCGACGCGGCCGGCCTTCATACCGACTACGTCCACAGCCTGGCCGGCGAGGCGCTCGACGACGAGATCGTGGTCCACGCGCTCAGGGTTTGACCCGGCCTAAACCACCAGCTCTTCCAGCCGGCGAGGGGCGACGATGACCAGCGCCTCGCCGTCGCGCCGCACGATGCCGCGCCGCTCGAGGGCGGCGACGGCGCGCGAGGCGGTCTCGCGGGTGGTCTGGACTCGCATCGCCAGCGCCGACAGCACTGGCGGCGGGCGCAGGGTGCGGCCGTCGCCCAGCCGCGCCAACCGCAGCAGCTCGGCATGGACCCGGCCCTGGGCCGACAGGATGGCGCGGTCGAGCAGCTTGTCGGTGGCCTTGCGCAGTTGCTTGAGCAGCAGGCGAGACACGGCCAGGCCGACGCTGGCGTGGGCCTCGATCAGGCCCAGGAAGTCGAGACTGTCGAAGGCCGCCGCGTGGCTGGCCTCGACGGCGACGATGTCGGCCGGTTCCGGCGTCGGCGGGATGGCGCAGATGGCGCCGAAGATGTCGCCGCGCTCGAAATCGCGCACCAACACCACTTGGCCGTCGCGGCCATAGACCAGGGCGTGGGCCCGGCCGAGCACCAGCACGAAGGTCTCGCCGCCCTCGTGGCCCTGGCGCAGAACCAGGGCTTGGGGCGCGTAGGCGCGGGACCGGGCCCGTCCCGCCACGGCGGCGGCGACCTGGGGCGAGCAGGCGAAGATTTCCTGGAAGAACGGCGCCAGGGCCGACCGCTCTTCGATCACCGGCGCGACGCTCCGGGATGTTGCTCAGGGCCATGGACCAGCAGGCGAGGCAGGGCCGGCAGGCCGGCGCGCGGACCCGTGGTCAGTGTCAGCTGACGTCGTCCCATCGTCCTGGTCCCCTGTCGGCCGTCTAAATACCGTTGTTCTACGACAGGCCATGCGACGCAAGCGTTTCGCGCACCACGGCAAGCCGGAGGCGCGCTCCAGCAAGGGCGCCGCCCAAGCTGCGGTTTCTAGCTATTTGGGGGGGTGGTGGCGGAGAGGGTGGGATTCGAACCCACGGTGCCCTTCCAGGCACGCCGCATTTCGAGTGCGGTACATTCGACCACTCTGCCACCTCTCCAGGGGGTCTTCAGAGGCCGCCCGGAGGCGTGCCTTGAGTGAGGGCGGGATACCTAGCGGCGCCGCCGGAAGAGCGCAAGGGCTTGTGACAAGCTTTTGTGTCGCGGGGCGCGGTTTCCCGCGCGAGCGCCCCGCTCGAGCCCTGTGAACCTAGACCCTGGGATAGAGAACCATCTGGGTGCAGCGGAAAAGCGCTATGGTCTTGCCGGTGGCTTCGGCGGTGACGACGGCGTCCCAGACCTGGGTGTTGCGGCCGCCGTGGACCAGGGTCGCCTCGCAGGCCACGCCGCCGCCCTCGCGCACGGTGCCCAGGAAGTTGGACTTCAGCTCGATGGTGGTGAAGCCGCTGCCGCCCTCGGGCAGCGAGACCACGCAGCCGTAGCCGCAGGCGCTGTCGGCCAGGGCGATGACGCTGGCGGCGTGCAGGAAGCCGTTGGGGGCCATGTGATGCTTGGCGACCGTCATGCGCCCCAGGACGCGGCCGTGGACGGCCTGCGTCCATTCCAGGCCCAGCAGACCCGGCAGGTTGTCGGCCTGGGCGGCGGTCAGTTCGGCGCTCTTGTCTTCGGCCATGGCTAGGGCTCCCGTTTCGTCACGCGTCTAGTTCTTCGCGTGCGAAGCATCTAGGCGCGCGAGCGGGCGCAAGGCAAGTGCGTTTTTAAATAGAACTGATATCGACGGGCTGGAAGCGCTTGCCGTCCTCGCCGGCCGGCGGCAGGCGGAAGGCGCGTATCCCGACCTGCAGGGCGGGGGCGGCCAGCGGGCCGGGCGCGCTTGCGGCGACGGCGCGGCGGGCGACGAAGGCCTGCGCCGAGACGGCGTCGCCGGCGTCGATGTTGCCGGCCTTCTGCTCGGCGACCGTGGCGCTCCAGGCGTCGATCACCTCGCCGGTTCGGCCGACCAGGATGCGGGTCTGCGGCGGCAGGTCCAGCAGCCGGCGGGCGGCGGCGTGCAGGCCGGCGGGGTCGGCGCCGGGGGCGGCGCTGTCGTCCAGGCCCTGGTCGGGCGGCAGGAGGGCCGAGCCGGCGAAGACGACGTCGCCGATCTGGTAGGCGGTGGCGCCGGGCAGGCGGCCGGGCAGGGCGATGGCGGTGATCTCGAGCCCGCCCATCGGCAGAACCTCGCTGTCCTGGGCCAGCTTGTCGAAGTCCCAGCCTTCGAGATCGACGCCGTCGTCGCCCAGCACGCGGACCAGGCGCTTGAGGCTGTCCAGCACCGAGGCGCCGATGCAGATCGAGGCGCCGGTCTCGTATTTCAGGTGGCCGGCCGCCGACAGGTGGTCGGTGTGCAGGCCGGTCTCGAGGATCCAGGTCGGGCCCAGGTCCTTGGCGCGGACCTCGGCGATGATCGCGTCGATGAAGCGGGTGTCGACGGCCTGGGTCAGCGGATCGTAGTCGAGAACGGGATCGACGAACGCGCAGAGCAAGGTGGCCGGATCGGCGATCAGATAGGTCACCCGCCCGGTGGCGGGATGGTGGAACGCGGTGATTTCCGGCTGCATAGATCGGTCCGATGACGCCCTGAGGCGGGCACCTTGACCGCAAGCTCTTAAGTATCGGCGAACAAGACCAGCGTGCTCGCCCCTGGGGCGATTCGTCTCAGCTATGAGACCTACGGGCGGGCCGTGGCGGCCGTGCAGCTCTTGTCGCCGCGCATTTCGGTGACCCAGACGGGCTCGACATAGCGGTCGCCGTCCCGGAAGCCGGGCGCGCAGCCCTCGGGCGTGTCGGACTTGCTCCGCCCGCCGCCGCCGCGCATGTCCAGCGACAGGGCCAGGGACTGAGACGTTCCGCCGCGCGGGCCCCAGCCGTAGCCGTCGCCATAACCACCGTAGCCGCCGCCATAGCCGCCGTAACCGTAGCCGCCGCCGTGCTTGCCGAAATCGGTCTTGCTGACGGCGACGCCCAGGGTCCCGGTCTCGCCGATCGGGATCAGGCTCGAGACATAGCCGCTGCGATAGCCGCCGGTGCCGACGCTGACGCCCATCTCGCCGTGGACCTGGCGCTTGCCGTCCTTGTCCAGGGGGTAGCCGTTCACGTCGAGCTCGGGGCGCGAGGCGTAGGCGATGGGGCCGCCCTGGATCGGCGGTGCGTCGGCCATCCAGGCGGAGAGCGGATCGACGACGGCCGGCTTGGCGCGTTCGGCCGCTTCGCGGGCCTGGGCGTCGGCCTTGGCCTTCTCCAGCTCGGCCTCGGTCGGCGGCCGGGTGGCGCGGGAGGCGGCGGTGGTCACGACTTCGTCGTCGGTCGAACGGGCCAGCGCGGCGCTGGGGAGGGCCAGCGGCAGGACCAGCAGAGCGGCGACGAGAGCGATGCGGGACGCGAACATGGACGAAACCTCCGACCCCGCCACAGTGGGCCCGGTCTGTAACCGAATTAGGGCCTGAATGTATCAGGCACGCAAGGCGAAGCTGGGGGTTCGGCTACAGCGCTTCAAGCGCGGCTTCCAGCGCCGCCATGTCCGGGGGCAGGGGGGTTTCGAACCGCAGGGTCTGGCCGGTGATCGGGTGGACAAAGCCCAGGACGGCGGCGTGGAGGGCCTGGCGGGAGAAGCCGATCTCGGTGATCGCCGCCTTGACCGGCGCGGCCGGCGCGCCGGCGCCGTAGACCGGATCGCCCAGGCAGGGACTGCCCTTGCTGGCCATGTGGACGCGGATCTGGTGGGTGCGGCCGGTCTCCAGCCGGCAGGCGACGCGGGCGGCCAGGGGCGCGCTCTGGGCCTTTCCCGACGAGCCGAAGGTCTTCTCGACGCGATAGTGGGTGGTCGCCTCGCGGCCGCCGGACTTCAGCACCGCCATCTTCTTGCGGTCGCCGGGCGAGCGGCCCAGCTGGGTGACGATCGTCCCGACGGCCGGGCTCGGCGCGCCGCGGGTCAGGGCCAGGTACATGCGGTCGATGTCGTGGGTCGCGAACAGGGCCGATAGGCCTTGGTGGGCGGCGTCGGTCTTGGCCGCCACCATCACGCCCGAGGTTTCCTTGTCCAGGCGATGGACGATGCCGGGCCGCGCCACGCCGCCGATCCCCGACAGGCTGGCCCCACAGTGGAACAGCAGGGCGTTGACCAGGGTGCCGGTCTCGCAGCCCGGGGCCGGGTGGGCGGCCATGCCGGCCGGCTTGTCGATGACGATCAGATAGGCGTCCTCGTAGAGCACGCTGAGCGGGATGTTCTCCGGCTCGGGCTCGGCGGCGAGCGGCGGCGGCACCCGCACCTCGTAGAGGCCGGCCGGGCCCTTGGCCTTGCCGTCGGTCATCGGGCGCGGCGCCTTGCCGTCGACGACCAGCGACACCTGACCGGCGGCGATCAGGGCCTGCAGCCGGGCTCGCGAGAAATCGGGCGCGGCGGTCGCCAGGGCCTTGTCCAGGCGTTGGCCGGCCAGGTTCGCGCCCAGCTCGATCCGCACGACGTCGTCCCCGGCGCCCGTATCTTGGGCGTCCAGATCCTCGATCTCGTCATCGACGAGCGGCGCGGTCGGGTCGGTCGGCTGGATCAAGGCGTCTTCACGGCTCCGTCATGGGGATGTCGTATCGGGGACATCGCCCGCGCCTAACGGCTCAGGTTCAAGCCTTGCGTCCGAAGGGGATAGTCGATGCGCGCGTTCCGCACCACCTTGCTCATGACCGCCGTCAGCGCACTCGCGCTGACCGCCGGCGTCGCCCATGCCGCCGAGCCGGACGCTTCGGCTCCGGACCAGGTCGAGGCGCTGCTGGTCACCGCCCAGAAGCGCGAGCAGAAGGCCCTCGACGTGCCCATCGCCCTGACCGCCTATTCGGGCGCCATGCTCGAAAAGCTGGGCGTGCAGGAGTTCGACAAGCTGTCGGCCTTCGTCCCCGGCTTCCAGGTCCAGAACCAGTCGCCCAACAACCCCGGCTTCGTGATGCGCGGCATCACCTCCGACAGCGGCGAGGCCACGGTCGAGCCGCGGGTCTCGGTGTTCCAGGACGGCGTGTCGATCTCCAAGTCGCGCGGCTCCTATGTCGAGCTGTTCGACGTCCAGCGCATCGAGGTGGCCAAGGGTCCGCAGTCCACCCTGTTCGGGCGCGGCGCGATGATCGGGGCGGTCAACATCATCCAGAACAAGGCCGACGTGCGCGCCCTGGACTGGCGCGTGGGCGCCGAGCTGGGCGACCACGGCTACGGCCTGTTCGAGGGCATGGCCAACGTGCCGCTCAGCGACACCTTCGCGGTTCGTTTCGCCGGCCGCTACAAGGAGCGCGACGGCGCGATCGAGAACGTTCTGGGCGGCAGGAACCTGGGTTCGACCGACACCGGCGCGGCGCGTCTGTCGTTCCGCTGGACCCCGACCGACAAGTTCGACGCCGACCTGATCCTCAACTACGAGGCTGACCACCCCACCGGCACGGCGTTCAAGTCCAACACCTTCAACCCGACCAACATCACCACGGGCCAGGCCCTGGGCGACCGCGATCCCAACAGCCCGGCGGGCCTGTCCAGCGGCTACGGCTTCGAGGGCGGCGCGGCCCTGGGCCTCAAGCGCTTCGTGCAGGGGGCCACGGCCCTGGTCGACTACCGCTTCAACGACGCCTGGAGCCTGTCGTCGATCACCGCCGCCCGCCACTTCGCCAGCAACGAGGTGTTCGATCCGGACGGCTTCTCGCTGCCGATGTTCGTGTTCGCCGAGGACGCGCGCGGCACGCAGTACAGCCAGGAACTGCGCCTGAACTACGACAACGGCGGCAAGCTCAGCTGGTTCGGCGGCGTCAGCTATTTCGACGAGGACGCCCAGACCCGCGTCCCGCTGCAGTTCGACGAACGCTACGCCCTGGCCCTGCTGACCGGCCAGCTGAGCAAGCCCAACCCGCAGCCGACCGCGGTGCTGACCAATCCGGCCTATCTGGCCGCCCTCGTGACCGGCCTGACCGGCGGCGCGGCCACCGGGGCGACCGCCCTGGGCATCGCCAACAATCTGGGCGTCCACACCGAGCAGTTCACCAACTACGGCACGACGAAATCGTGGGACGTCTACGGCGACGCCACCTTCCACCTGACCGACCGCTTCGAGCTGTCGGCCGGCCTGCGCTACACCAATGACGACAAGTCCAGCGGCGTCGCCTCGCAGGTCAGCCAGCGCTCGATCCTGGGCGGAACGATCGGCGCGCTCAGCCAGCCGGCGGCGACGCGCCAGGCCATTCTCGGCGCCCTGGCGGTGCCGGGCGCGGCCAATATCCCGACCTCGGCCGGCTATCCGATCCCGATGTTYGGCCTGTTCGCCCAGCCGACCACCGGCAACGGCCAGATCTCGACCCAGGACTTCACCGACGACGGCCTGACCTGGCGCCTGGTCGGCCGCTACGAGGTGGCCCCCGAGGCCAGCCTCTACGCCTCCTACGCCCGCGGTCGCCGCCCCAAGGTGCTGTCCTCGGCCGCGCCCAGCGCGCCGATGTCGCCGGGCAAGTTCACGCCGGTCTCGGCCGAGACGGTCGACAGCTACGAGGCCGGCGCCAAGAGCCGCCTGCTGGACGGCCGGCTCTATGTCGAGGGCGCGGTCTATTTCTACGCCTACGACAACTTCCAGACCTCGGTGCAGGACGGCGCCCAGATCATCACCACCAACGCGGGCAAGGCCGAGAGCTACGGCTTCGAGGGCCAGGCCACCTGGCAGGCGGCCAGCTTCGCCGAGGTGTTCGCGACCTATGGCTACAACCACGGGCGCTTCAAGGCGGGCATCCGCGACGGCAACCGCTTCCGCCTGTCGCCGGACAACAAGTTCTCGATCGGCGCCACGCTGCACGCCGACGCCCTGGGCGGCCGCTTCAGCCTGACGCCGATCTACGCCTGGCAGTCCAAGACCTTCTTCGACGACGACAACGACATCCCGGCCCTGCAGGCGAAAAACCTGGTCCCCGACCTGGTCCAGGACGAACTGCAGAAGAGCTACGGCCTGCTGGACCTGCGCCTGCAATACCAGCCGTCGTTCGCCCACTGGACGCTCGGCGCCTTTGTGACCAACGCCACCGACGAGAAATACGTCAAGGACGCCGGCAACACCGGCGACGGCTTCGGCATCCCGACCTTCATCGCCGGCAATCCGCGCTACTACGGCGTGACCTTCTCGCTGCGGCGGTAGGGGTATTCCCCTCTCCCGTGAAACGGGGGAGGGGCGCATGGCCAAAAAGTTGTCATCCCGGACGAGCGCGCAGCGCGAAGATCCGGGACCGACGCGTGAACTCAGAGCTTCCGGCGGTCCCGGATCTGCGCTTCGCTTGTCCGGGATGACAACTTTCTTGTAGCAAGCCCATGGGCGACGCCTGCCCGCGATTGGGGACGCTACTTCCCCGCCGCCTCTTGCTCGTGGCCGGTGATAGAGCCGTCCTTGAACAGATATTCCTTCAGCTGCATGTCGGTCTCCGGATCGCTGCGGCGCAGCCATTCCAGCACCATCGCTGCGTGCTCCAGCTCTTCGCGGGCGTTGTGCAGCAGAATCTTGCGCAATTCCTCGTCGTCGCAGTCGTCCGCGCGCTGACGGTACCAGTCCACCGCCTCCAGCTCCTCGATCAGCGAGGTGATGGCGTAGTGCTGGTTCAGCGTCTTGCCGCGCAGTTTTTCACGCGGGACGTGGAGGCCTTCGCTGGACATGCATCGTCATCCTACTGTTGTGTCTGATCGCTAACGCACGAGAAGACCAAGCGGCGCCGTGAATCCTTCGGGGAGATGAGCATGACCATCGACAGACGCAGGGCGCTCGCCCTCTTCGGCCTGGGCGGCGCGAGCGCCGCGGGCGAGGCGATGGCGGCCGGGCCGAGGGCCCCGTTCGCCGGCCGGGCAGCGTTCCTGCACGGCGTCGCCTCGGGCGATCCGCTCGAGGACCGGGTGGTGCTGTGGACCCGGATCACGGCCGAGGCGACGACCGCCCCGATCCCCGTGCGATGGGACGTGGCGACCGACGCCGCCTTCAAGACCATCGTCCGCCAGGGGCAGGCGACGGCGATGGCCGGCCGCGACCACACGGTCAAGGTCGACGTCACCGGGCTGCAGCCGGCGACGGACTATTTCTACCGCTTCCAGTACGTCCGGAACGGCAAGCCGTTCGGCAAGCCCGTCGGCGGCCGCACGCGCACCCTGCCGAAGGGTTCGACCCGCGACGTCGTGCTGGCGGTGGTCTCGTGCGCCCTCTATCCGAACGGCTATTTCAACGCCTATGACGCCATCGCCAGGCTGCCGCGCGTCGACGCCGTGCTGCACCTGGGCGACTACATCTACGAGTACGGCGCCGCGCCCGACGACTACGGCATGGCCTCGCCCACCGCCAAGACCCGTGTGCCCGACCCGCCGCGCGAGATCCTCAGCCTCGAGGACTATCGCCGCCGTCACGCCCTCTACAAGACCGACCCCGCCCTGCAGGCCGCCCACGCCCGCGCCCCGTGGATCGTGGTCTGGGACGACCACGAGACCGCCGACAACAGCTGGATCGGCGGGGCCGAGAACCACCAGCCCAAGACCGAGGGCGACTGGGCCAAGCGCAAGGCGGCGGGGATCAAGGCCTATTACGAGTGGATGCCGATCCGCGAGCCGGCGGCCGGGACCCTGCCCGAGGCGTCCTGGCGGCGCTTCCAGTTCGGCGACGTCGCCACCCTGCTGATGACCGAGACCCGGCTGACGGCCCGCAGCCATCAGCTGGACTACGGCCGCGACGTGCCGGTCAAGGACGGCAAACCCGACTTCGCCGCCTTCGCCGTCAAGCTGGCTGACCCCGATCGGCGCATGATGGGCCAGGGCCAGGAGCAGTGGCTGGCCCGCGAGGTCGGCGCCTCGACCAAGGCCGGCACGGCCTGGCAGGTGCTGGGCAACCAGGTGGTCATGGCCCGGGTGGTCCCGCCCGACCTGAAGGCGACCATGGGCGACGCGGCCTATGCGGCCCTGCTGGCCAAGCTGCCCGCCTATGTCGCCAAACCGGTCGAGGAAAGCCGGGCTCTTTCGCAGGTCGGCGCGCCGGGCAATCTGGACGCCTGGGACGGCTATCCGGCCGACCGGGCCCGGGTGTACGACATCTTCAAGGCCGGCAAGGCGCGGCCGATCGTGCTGGCCGGCGACAGCCACGCCTTCTGGGTCAACGAACTGTGGGACGACGCTGGCACGACCCGGGTGGCGGCCGAGTTCGGCGTCACCTCGGTGACCTCGCCCGGCTATGCCGACTACCTGCCCGGCGCGCCGCTGGACCAGGCCTTCGTCGCCCGTAACAAGGAGGTCAAGTTCACCGACCAGGGCGCCAAGGGCTTCCTGCTGCTGACCCTCGAGCACGGCCGGGCGACGGGCGAACTGATCGCTGTCTCGACGATCCTGGACACCAAGTACCAGACGCGGGTGGTGAAGCGGTTCGTGGTGACGCCGGGCGACGGCGGCGGGGTCAAGGCGCTGGCCGAGGCCTGAGGTCGGCGCGCGGCGGCAGCCGCCGCGCGCCAGGCTTCAAGGCCCGGTTCAGCCGATCCGCATCGACAGTTCGACGTCCTCGGCGAACGGCGTGGACAGGTAGCCGCTCGCCGGCGAGCGCACGCGGGCCAGGTAGTCGGGGCTGTGGTCGGCGTTGTCCGCGACGATCAGGGCGCCCGGCCGCAGACGGCTTTCCACCAGGCTCAGGATCTCGGGGTACAGCGCCTTGGCGCCGTCCAGAAGCAGCAGGTCGATCGCTTCGGGAAGGTCCGCGCTCAGCGTCTCCAGGGCGTCGCCCTGGCGGATCTCGACCAGGTCGATCAGGCCGCCGGCCGTCAGGTTGGCCCGGGCCCGCTCCACCTTCGACGGCTCGAACTCGCTGGTGATCAGCACGCCGCCGCCGTTGTCGCGCAGGGCCGCGGCCAGATAGAGGGTCGAGATCCCGAACGAGGTCCCGAACTCGACGATGGTCCGCGCCTTGCCGCTACGGGCCAGCATGTAGAGCAGCACGCCCGTTTCGCGCGACACCGCCAGGGGCAGGTCCTTCAGGCGGCCGTAGAGGTCCAGATAG
>NZ_JBFTZS010000139.1:0-10215 GCF_056406675.1 Caulobacter sp. P1_B12_2
CGCCAAGGGCGTGCTGACGCCGGTGGTGCTGAAGGCCGCCATCGCCGCCGCCAACGCCGCCGGCAAGCCGGTGATCGTCGATCCCAAGAGCCACGATTTCACGCGCTATGACGGCGCGACCCTGATCAAGCCCAACCGCCGCGAGGCCGCCGAGGCCACCGGCGTGACCGGGGCCGGGGACGAGGCCGCCGCCGAGGCCGCCGACGCCATCCTGGCGACCGCCCCCAACCTGGCGGCCGCCCTGATCACCCGGGGCGGGGCGGGCATGACCCTGGCCGTGCGCGGCGAGGCCCCCGTCCACCTGCCGGCCACGGCGCTGGAAGTGTTCGACGTCTCCGGGGCCGGCGACACCGTGGCCGCGACGTTGGCGCTTGCGCTCGCTCGCGGCGCCAGTCCGCTGGACGCCGCCCGCTTGGCCAACCTGGCCGCCGGCCTGGTGGTGGCCAAGCTCGGCACCGACGTGGTCACCGCCGACGAGCTGGTCGGCCTGGCCCATGGCGAGCACGGCGATCCGGTGGCCGAGAAGATCGCCGACCTGGACGGCGCCCTGGCCATCGTCGCCGGCTGGCGGGCGCGGGGCCTGAAGGTGGGCTTCACCAACGGCTGCTTCGACCTGCTGCACCCCGGCCACGTCTCGCTGCTGGCCCAGGCCAAGGCGGCCTGCGACCGGCTGATCGTCGGGCTGAACACCGACGCCTCGGTCCAGCGCCTGAAGGGTCCGACCCGTCCGGTGCAGAAGGAGACCGGCCGCGCCACCGTCCTGGCCTCGCTGTCGGCGGTGGACCTGGTGGTGCTGTTCGACGAAGAGACGCCGCTGACCCTGATCAAGGCCTTCCGCCCCGACGTGCTGGTCAAGGGCGCCGACTATACGGTCGAGACCGTGGTCGGCTCCGACGTGGTGCTGGGCTACGGCGGCAAGGTGGTTCTGGCCCAGCTGAAGGCCGGCCAGAGCACCACCAACCTGATCGGGCGAATGAACGCCAAAGCTTGACCGTAAGAGTCAACGCCGGCCCGTCAGGTCAAGAGTCAGGTCCAACGACCTGATTTTGGCCGCTAAGTCGTCGGATGACCGGTGTTCAGCAAGTTCTTGTTAAACAAAACGGCGCATCGATCGAACGATGCAGCCTGAATGCGCGTGGGCATGAGCGTCGAACGAACCCTTCACCACTTCCCCCTGGACCCGGCCTCCCGCCAGGTGCGTCTCGCCCTGGGCGAGAAGCGCCTGCCGTTCGTCGAGGTGCAGGTGCGCTATTGGGAAGGCCCGGAGGCGTTCCTCAAGCTCAACCCGTCGGGCGTGCCGCCGGTGCTGGTCGAGACCAAGCACCAGCGCACCACGGTGATCGCCGAGACCCGGGCCATCCTCGAGCACATCGAGGAACAGGACCCCGAACCCGCCCTGCTGGGCCGCGAGCCGGGCGAGCGGGCCGAGGCGCGCCGCCTGCTGCAATGGTTCGACCGCAAGTTTGACAACGAGGTCAACGGCTTCCTGCTGCACGAGAAGATGGAGAAGCGCCTGCTGCGGCTGGGCGCGCCGGACCTGTCGTCGCTGCGCCGGGGCCGCGACGCCCTGCGCCAGCACATGGACTACATCGAAGGCCTGCTGAACACCCGCGACTGGCTGGCCGGACGCCGCATGAGCCTGGCCGACTTCGCCGCCGCCGCCCACCTGTCGGTGATCGACTATTTCGGCGACGTGCCGTGGAAGGACTTCCCGGCGACCAAGACCTGGTACATGAAGCTGAAGTCCAGGCCCGCCTTCCGACCCATCCTGGCCGATCGCTGGCCGGGCCTGGCGCCGGTCGCGCACTATGACGATCTCGACTTTTAGCCACCCGAACCAGAGCCCCCCCAATTTCGCATTGAGGGACGAGATCCGAGCCGAAGCCCTTCGGCTGGGCTTCGACACCTGCGGTTTCGCCAGCGCGTCGGACGCCTGGCCGAACGGCGGCTGGCTGCGCGAGTTCGTGGCCGAGGGCTTCCACGGGGCCATGGGCTGGATGGAGGAGACGCTGGACCGGCGCGCTCATCCCACGGCCATGTGGCAGGACGCGACGACGGCGGTTGTGCTGGGCGTCAACTACGGCCCCGAGCACGACCCGCTGCTGGCGCTGGAGGATCGCTCGCGCGCGGCGATCAGCGTCTACGCCCAGGGCGACGACTATCACGAGGTGATCAAGAAGCGCCTCAAGGCCCTGGCCCGCTGGATGCATGGCCGGTTCGGCGGCGAGGTGAAGGTGTTCGTCGACACCGCGCCGCTGATGGAAAAGCCCCTGGCCCAGCGCGCCGGCCTGGGCTGGCAGGGCAAGCACACCAACCTGGTCTCGCGCCAGTTCGGCTCGTGGCTGTTCCTGGGCAGCGTGCTGACGACGCTGGACCTGCCGGCCGATCCGCCCGAGCGCGACCACTGCGGCTCGTGCCAGGCGTGTCTCGACATCTGCCCGACCAACGCCTTCCCCGGCCCCTACCAGCTGGATGCGCGGCGCTGCATCTCGTACCTGACCATCGAGCTGTCGGGGCCGATCCCGGTGGAGTTCCGCGCGGCGCTGGGCAACCGCATCTACGGCTGCGACGACTGCCTGGCCGCCTGCCCGTGGAACAAGTTCGCCAGCCTCTCGGCCGAGATGGCCTTCCACGCCCGCGAGACCCTGAAGGGTCCGGCGCTGGCCGACCTGGCGGGACTGGACGATCCCGCGTTCCGGGCCCTGTTCAGCAAGAGCCCCGTCAAGCGCATCGGCCGCGACCGCTTCGTGCGCAACGTGCTCTACGCGATCGGCAACAGCGGCGACGCGGGGCTGATGGCGGTGGTCGAGCCGTTGCTGTCGGACGCCTCGCCCGTGGTGCGCGGCGCGGCGGTTTGGGCGGCGCGGCGTCTGCTGGACGGCGCGGCGTTCGCGCGGCTGGCGGAGGCGGTGGTCGAAGAGGACGAGGCGGTAAGGGCGGAGTGGGCGGCGACGTTCTGACATCCACGGCGCGTTCGACCCAACTCTGTCATCCCGGACAAGCGCGCAGCGCGCAGATCCGGGACCAGCGCGTGAACTCAGAGCTTCCGGCGGTCCCGGATCTTCGCTTCGCTACGTCCGGGATGACAACCGTTTTGGAGCGTTGCCGAAGCTGACGCTCAGCCCCGCGCCAGGCGCACCAGGTACCGCCCGTATTCCGTCTTGCCCATGGCCTCGCCCAGGGCGACCACCTGGCTGGACGAGATCCAGCCCTTGCTGAAGGCCACTTCTTCGGGACAGCCCACCTTCTGGCCCTGGCGCTTTTCGATGGCGCGGATGAACTCGGTGGCCTCGACCAGGCTGTCGTGGGTGCCGGTGTCGAGCCAGGCGTAGCCGCGGCCCAGCTTGGCGACCGACAGCTGGCCCTTGTCGAGATAGAGCCGGTTGATGTCGGTGATCTCCAGCTCGCCTCGGGCCGACGGCGGCAGGTCGCGGGCCATTTCGATGACCTGGTTGTCGTAGAAATAGAGCCCGGTCACCGCCCAGTTCGAGGCGGGCTTTTCCGGCTTTTCCTCCAGGGAGACCGCTCGTCCGTCCGCGTCGAAGTCGATCACGCCGTACCGTTCGGGGTCGGTCACATGATAGGCGAACACCGTGGCGCCGGCGTCCGAGGCGGCGGCCTGCTCCAGCGCCTCGCTGAGGCCGTGGCCGAAATAGAGGTTGTCGCCCAGCACCAGGGCGCACTTGTCGCCGCCGATGAAGTCGCGGCCCACGATGAAGGCGTCGGCCAGGCCGCGCGGGGTTTGCTGGACCGCGTATTCGAAGCGTACGCCCCAGGCCGATCCGTCGCCCAGCAGGTCCTTGAACAGCGGCACGTCCTTGGGCGTCGAGATGATCAGGATGTCGCGGATCCCGGCCAGCATCAGGGTGCTGATCGGATAATAGACCATCGGCTTGTCGTAGATCGGCAGCAGCTGCTTGCAGACCGCCAGGGTCAGGGGATGGAGCCGCGTACCGGACCCGCCGGCGAGGACGATGCCTTTCATGGGACCTAGAGCTCCATCTCGTTCATGCAGGCCGCCAGGCTCTCGCGCCAGGGGCGGGGGCGCCAGGGCAGGGCGGTTTCGATCTTGCCGCAGTCCAGGCGCGAATTGGCCGGACGTCGGGCGGGAGTGGGATAATCGGCGGTGGCGATCCTCGAAGCCAGCGACGACCCCGCCGAGATCCGCCGGGTCCGCGACCGCGCCAAGGCGTGCGGCGAGCTGGCCGCCGTCGCCCGCAAGGTGGCGCTGATCCTGCCGATGGCCCGGGCCGGCCCGGCGGGTGCGGCGAGCGTGGCGGCCGCGACGCCGGACGAGATCGGCCCGATGCTCGGCGCCCTCGCCCCCCTCGCGACCCAGGCCGAACACGCCCGTCGGGCGCTGGACAAGCTCAAGGGTGGGCGACGCGGGCGGTTGTGAGCGTCACGAGCCCTTGCGCAAGTCGCCGCCGTGGAAACGTCCGAACAGCCGCGCGGCCACCAGGCCCATCACCAGGACGCCCACGCCCGCCGCGACAGCGTGAGCCGGAGCGCGCGGATCGAAATGTCCCACCTGGGCGAGCAGAAGATAGCCGACGACGATGTTCCCGAACCCCCAGAGCACGTTCACGGTCGAGGAGGAAAGCCCCACGCCCGGCGGCTTGGAGAACGGGCTCTGAAACGCCCGCCCCATCATCCCGCTGACGAAATGCGGAACGGCGTTGGTCAGGAACCCGCCGCCGAGCAGGTAAGCCGCCTCGTGAACCCAATTCATGATCGAGCGCCCCTTTGCGGAAGACTGGTGGTCCCGCGTCGTGCCGATCTCGCCGAGGATCGGAAAGACCCGTGTGAGGCAGTACGCTTCCGCTTCGGCCATCAAGTCAATCGGGGCGCGAGCGAGTATCCGGAAACACCCTTGGCGTCATCCGCCCGCAACGGCGAGGCCGCGCCTTAAAACCTTGATGGCGTGACCGCATCCGGGGCGGAGGGGGCTGACGCAACACGACCTTTGAACATTCGGCGCACCAAGCAAACGCATCAGATCGTGGGTTTGCGCGGCTTCCACCCAGGCTGCAGCGCAAGGCCCCGGCCTCCCAAGCCGAAAGTGAACGCAGCGACGACAACACCCACAGCACCCAGCATGACGAGAAGTGTCGTAAAATCAGGGTCTGACCACCAACCCCGATCAGGGCCATGATCGGCGGGATCGCGCTGCACCGACGTCACGTCTTTGAGCGCCGAACTATGCTCACCGGATCTGAACGTGCCGGTGACGTAGGCGAGACGCCCCTTGGCCGCGTCACGCGTCGATTGGGTCAGGCCTATCGTGTCTACGCGAAGCGCCCGGTCACGCTGGTAGGTCCGAAACGCGGTCTCATCTCGCCAAAGCCGGTTATTCTCGAACTCGAAGGTCGCGAAACCCCGCACGCGAACCGCTTTGCCTTCGTAGAGAGCCGGGGTGGCGAGAACCTGGTCGACTGTCACGGTCGCCTGCGTCGAATGAGCGGGCGCCGCCAGGGCCAGCAGGCTGAGCGCGACCGACGTGATGCAGGCTTTCCACCCCATGGGCGGACGTTACAACGGCGATGGCTGGCGTTCCAGCATCTGTGGGCCTCTTAGACGCCCCCCCCCGACCGCCCCCCACACCGCCAGCGCCTGCGCTGTCTCCCGCACGTCGTGAACCCGCACCGCCGCGACGCCGGCCGTCGCGCCGTGCAGGTGGGCGGCCAGGGAGCCGCCGAGGCGGTCGCCAGCCTCCGCGCCCAGCGGGTCGAGCGCCGCGATGAAGCGCTTGCGGCTGGCGCCCAGCAGGATCGGATAGCCCAGGGCCACAAAGCGCGGCAGGGCGGCCAGCAGGGCCAGGTTGTGGGCGGGAGTCTTGCCGAAGCCGATGCCGGGATCCAGCCAGATCTTCTCGCGCTCGACCCCCGCGGCCATGGCCGTGAAGGCCCGGGCCAGCAGGAAGGCCTCGACCTCGGCGACCACGTCGTCGTAGCGCGGGTCGTCCTGCATGGTCCCCGGCTCGCCCAGCATGTGCATCAGCACCACCTCGCAGCCCAGATCGGCGGCGACTTCCGGAGCATCGGGGGCGAAGCGCAGGGCGGCGACATCGTTCCAGATCGTGGCCCCGGCGGCGACGGCGGCGCGGGCCACGGCGGGCTTCATGGTGTCGATCGAGATCGCGACGTCGCTGGCGGCGCGGATCGCCTCGATCAGCGGCACGACCCGGGCGATCTCCTCGGAGGCCGGCACGGGGTCGGCGCCGGGCCGGGTGCTCTCGCCGCCGATGTCGAGGATGTCGGCGCCCTCGTCGACCAGCCGCCGAGCCTGGTCCAGGGCCGCGCTAGGCCTGAGGAACCGCCCGCCGTCCGAGAAGCTGTCGGGCGTGACGTTGACGATCCCCATGACGCGGGGGCGAGGGCGGGGGCGAATGGTGGTCATGGGTGGGTTTTAGAGCAGGTTTGCTCTCGCTCCCACCGATCCGCTCATCCCGACGAATGCCGGGACCCAGATGGAATGGCGGGGTGGCTGACGCCAAGGGCGCTGAGCGCTTCCAGTCATCCACACGGCCATGGGATCTGGGTCCGGCATTCGCCGGGATGAGCGGGGTTTTGGGGGAATCCGAAAGCAGCCCCTACCAGTCGATGAACTTGGTGAAGTCCCCGATCATTCCGGTCCAGACGCCGAAGTCGTCGTCCAGGCCCGCCATGGTGCGGCCGGCGTTCACGTTGACGTCGTACTGGACGTAGGGGTCGCCGTCGTCGTCGAGATAGACCTTCAGATAGCGGTTCTTGCGGTTCCACTCGTTGGCCTTCTCGAAGGCCAGCGGGGTCTTCAGGTCGAAGCCGGCCGAGAACTGCAGGGCCTTGCAGCGCTTGGTCTCGTTGCAGTCGTAGAAATAGATCTTGAAGGTCTGGCCCTCGGCGGCGCTGTTGATCAGCGGGTCGCCCGAGCTGTCCTTGGTCAGCTCGGCCTTGTAGCCGCCCTTCTGCAGCCAGGCCGYCACCTCCGGACCGGTCATCCCGTCCTTGTTGATGTCCTCGGCTCGCGCCGCGCCGGCTCCCAAGGATCCGGCAAGAAGCGTCGCGGCCGCCAGGGCGATGATCGCCGTCTTCATCTCGTGCCTCCCCACCGCCCCTCGCGGCCAAGGCCGAACGCTAATGCCTGCAGTCGGGATCGCCAAGTGCTCAGCCAGAACGCCAATTCGCCCGCTTGACAACGTCGAAAACAGGGCGCCCTATTTCTATAGAAAACTATAGTTTTTTGGAGAATTATTGTGAGAACTATAGAAATAGGGCTTGAGGTACACAAGGCTATCGAAGCCGAACGCTGCCTGCTCGATGAGTCAGAAAATGAGATTCTCATCCGACTTTTGGCCAATGCCAACCGGACGACTAGCAGCATGCCTGTGCCACCGCCGTCTGGGAAAAAGACTGGCGCTGCGTGGATTAAGGACGGCGTTCAGCTGCCCGAGGGTACAATGCTGAGAGCACGATACTCGGGCCAGACAGTTCATGGTGAAGTTATCGACGGAACATGGATCGTCAATGGACGAAGCTTTGCAAGTCCATCAATGGCGTTGATCCATAATGTGGTCACCAAAGACGGCAGGCGTACCAACATCAATGGTTGGAATCACTGGGACATTAAGCGCCCCAGTGATTCCAACTATATAGCCATCAGCAGTCTACGGTAACGGCCTAGGCGGTGACGCCCGTGGACACCGGCACCGAGGCCGTCGGACCGGTCGGCATCTTGTTGCTCTCGTCCTCGATCCGGGTCGGCGCGACGCCCTTCATCACATTGATGATCTCGTCGCCGCTGAGGGTTTCGAACTCCAGCAGGGCCTTGGCCACCAAGTGCAGCTCGGCGAGCTTCTCGGTGAGGATCTGACGGGCCTCGTCCTCGCCGCCCTTGACCAGGCGACGCACCTCGGTGTCGATCTTGATCATGGTGTCTGGCGAGACGTTCTGGGTGCGGGCCACCGAATGCCCCAGGAACACTTCATCCTGGTTGTCGCCATAGGCCACGGTGCCCAGCTCGTCCGAGAAGCCCCAGCGGGTGACCATGTTGCGGGCCAGGCTGGTGGCGGCGCTGATGTCGCTGGAGGCGCCCGAGGTGATCTTGTGCTTGCCGAAGATCAGCTCCTCGGCCACGCGGCCGGCCATCATGATGGCCAGGCGCGAGGTCATCATGTCGAAGCTCATCGAGTAGCGGTCGCCCTCGGGAAGCTGCATGACCATGCCTAGGGCCCGGCCGCGCGGCACGATGGTGGCCTTGTGGACCGGATCGGCGATGGCGACGTTGAGGGCCACCAGGGCGTGGCCGCCCTCGTGATAGGCCGTCAGCTTCTTCTCGTCCTCGCTCATGGCCATCGAGCGACGCTCGGCGCCCATCATCACCTTGTCCTTGGCGTATTCGAAGTCGTGCATGGTGACCATGCGACGGTTCTTGCGCGCGGCGGTCAGGGCGGCCTCGTTGACGAGGTTGGCCAGGTCGGCGCCCGAGAAGCCGGGGGTGCCGCGGGCCAGGGTCTTGACGTCGACGTCGGCGGCCAGCGGCACGTTCTTCATGTGAACGCGGATGATCTTCTCGCGGCCGGCGACGTCCGGATTGGGCACCACGACCTGGCGGTCGAAGCGGCCCGGACGCAGCAGGGCCGGGTCCAGCACGTCGGGGCGGTTGGTGGCGGCGATCAGGATGATGCCTTCGTTGGCTTCGAAGCCGTCCATCTCGACCAGCAGCTGGTTGAGGGTCTGCTCGCGCTCGTCGTTGCCGCCGCCCAGGCCGGCGCCGCGATGGCGGCCGACGGCGTCGATTTCGTCGATGAAGATAATGCAGGGGGCGTTCTTCTTGGCCTGCTCGAACATGTCGCGCACGCGGCTGGCGCCGACGCCGACGAACATCTCGACGAAGTCCGAACCGGAGATGGTGAAGAACGGCACGCCGGCTTCACCCGCCACGGCGCGGGCGATCAGGGTCTTGCCGGTGCCGGGAGGGCCGACCAGCAGGGCGCCCTTGGGGATCTTGCCGCCCAGGCGCTGGAACTTGGCCGGGTCCTTGAGGAACTCGACGACTTCCTGCAGCTCTTCCTTGGCCTCGTCGACGCCGGCGACGTCGTCGAACAGCACGCGGTTCTTGTTCTCGGTCAGCAGCCGGGCCTTGGACTTGCCAAAGCCCATGGCGCCCTTGGTGCCGCCCTGCATCTGACGCATGAAGAAGATCCACACGCCGATCAGCAGCAGGATCGGCAGCATCTGGAACAGGATGCCCAGCAGGATGTTGCCGCCCTTCTGGTAGACGATCTCGGAGCCGCGGGCCTCGAGGCGCTTGACCAGGTCTTCGGAATTGAGCGGCACGTTGACGCTGTAGGGCTTGCCGGTCTTCGGCTCGACCTTGACCACGTCGCCGTTGATGTTGGCCTTCTTGACCTCGCCGCTGTCGATGTTCTTGAGCAGCTGCGAGTAGCTGGTCTCGGTGCTGCCGCCCGGCTTGGCGCTTTGGCTGAAGACGCTATAGGCGACCACCATCACCAGAACGATCACGGCCCAGATGCCCAGGGTCTTGAAATTCATACGCGTTGTCTTCCCAACGATAGTCTCTGACCTTCCAAGATAGGACGGTCCGGCCGGTTTCGCCACGCGCGGGTTATCATGTCGCGGGTTCTTGATCGACACGACCCGTCGCCGCCTCGAAACGATCCACTACAAGACAACGCGCTCGCGTCGCTTTCGGCTCTGCAAGGATCGGGCAAGTCACCGTCCCATCGGGGGCCGCCACCACCGGCAGGCTGGACCGGGCGGCGGCCGGAAAGCCTTTCAGCGCCTGGCGTTGCGCGCTCGGAAGGCGGGCGGCCAGGCCTTGCAGGGGACGGACGATCAGGCCGGGCTCGGCGGCGGTCAGCTCGTAGCGGCCGTCCCAGACGATCGTCTGGTTGGGCGGCAAGGGCGTTTCCAAGACCCTCCCCCCGTGGGGGAGGCGATCCGAAGGATCGGTGGGGGGAGGACCCGCGCGTCTGGCCTCGCCGGGTTCGCGGAAGAAGGAGACCCCCTCGCCCGCCGCCTCGATCCGCGCGCCGGCCAGGGTGGCCGTGAAGCGCTCCCCGGCCCGGATCCGCTCGACCAGCCGCTGCAGCCGCTCGCCGCGCGGCGGCTGCGACGTCCCGGCGGCGCACAGGCAGGCGGCGGCGACATGGGCGGCCGGGGCGGTGCGGGGAAGCGTGAGATAGCCCTCTCCTCCCCCGTGAAACGGGGGAGG
>NZ_JBFTZS010000140.1:0-11059 GCF_056406675.1 Caulobacter sp. P1_B12_2
GGTTRGATGAAGCCGAAGCCCTTGGTGCCGTTGAACCATTTCACCACGCCGGTCGCCATGGAGTGTCTCCTAGAGATAGCCGATCCAATGCCCGGACAAGCGGGCGGGTAACAATCTCAGTCGTCCGGGTAGCGTTCGCAGGCCCAAATCCAGGATTGCATGGCACAGTGGACACGCACCCGTTGAGGGGTCAATTCAAAAAACAACGGTATGCTTAAGCGTGCGGACGGCCTCAGCGCTCGCGTAGGAGGGCCTCGACCAGCCCGCGGGCCTCGGGACTGGACCAGTCGGCGTCGCCCGCCAGCCGGGCGCGCTCGCGGCCCTGCTTGTCGTAGATGACGGTGGTCGGATAGCCGGCGGCGCGCGGCTCAAGCTCGAACGACAGCTTGTAGCCCGGGTCGCGATAGACCTGCAGCGGAGGGTTGGCGGCCATCTCGGCCTGGACCAGGTTCAGGTCGCTGTCGCGATCGACGCTGACGGGCAGCACCTTCAGCGGCTGGGCCGCATAGGCGGCCTGCAGCTTGCCCAGGGTCGGCATCTCCTTCTTGCAGGGCGCGCACCAGGTGGCCCAGAGGTTCATCACAACCACCTGGCCCTTGAAATCGGCCAGGGTGTGGGGCTTTCCGGCTCCATCGGTGAACACCGTGGCCGGCGCGGCGCGCGGCTGGGCCGGCACGTCCAGCTTTGCTAAGGACGCTTTCTTGAATTCCTTGAGGTCGACGACGCCTGCGGGTTTGAACGAAGCCGAAGCGATGACGTATAGAACCGCCGCGACGCCGATCACCAGAACGGCGCCGATCACCCACTTCAGCGGGCCGAGCTTGCGCGCGGCTTCGTCCCTGTCCGACTGGAATTCGCTCATATGACCGACAACGCCTCCGATAAGCCCGCCGCGAACGGCCAGGGCCAAGCCATGTGGGGCGGCAGGTTCTCGGCCAAGCCGGCGGAGCTGATGCAGGCGATCAATGTCAGCATCGGCTTCGACAAGCGCCTGTGGTCGCAGGACTTGGCGGGCTCCCGCGCCCATGCCCGGATGTTGATCAGCCAAGGCGTGATTGCAAGCGAAGACGGCGAGGAAATCCTCAAGGGCCTGGACGCCATCGAGGGCGAGATCACGGCCGGGGCCTTCCCGTTCCGCGACGAGTACGAAGACATCCACATGAACATCGAGGCGCGGCTGCGCGAGCTGATCGGCCCGACGGCCGGCCGGCTGCACACCGCCCGCTCGCGCAACGACCAGGTGGCCGTCGACTTCCGCCTATGGGTGCGCGAGGCCTGCGAGCGTTCGGCGGGCCAGCTGGAGGCCCTGCAACGCGCCCTGGTCGCCCAGGCCGAAGCCTACGCCGACGCCCTGATGCCGGGCTTCACCCACCTGCAGCCGGCCCAGCCGGTGACGTTCGGCCACCACCTGATGGCCTATGTCGAGATGTTCGGCCGCGACGCCTCGCGGTTCCGCGACGCCCGGACCCGGATGAACGAGTGCCCGCTGGGCGCCGCCGCCCTGGCCGGCTCGCCCTTCCCGATCGATCGTCACCAAACGGCGGCTGAGCTGGGCTTCGACCGCCCGACCGCCAATTCGCTGGACAGCGTCTCGGCCCGTGACTTCGCCCTGGAAGCCCTGTCGGCCGCCACAATCTGCGCCACGCACCTGTCGCGCCTGGCCGAGGAGATCGTGCTGTGGACGACGCCGATGTTCGGCTTCATCAAGCTGACCGACGCCTTCACCACCGGCAGCTCGATCATGCCGCAGAAGAAGAACCCCGACGCGGCCGAGCTGATCCGCGCCAAGGTCGGACGGATTCTGGGCAGCCTCACCACCCTGACCGTCGTGATGAAGGGCCTGCCCCTGGCCTATTCCAAGGACATGCAGGAGGACAAGGTCCCGACCTTCGAGGCCTTCGACGCCCTCGAACTCAGCCTGCTGGCCATGGCCGGCATGGTCGCCGACCTGACGCCCAACACCGAGAAGATGGCCGCCGCCGCCGGCGCGGGCTTCTCGACGGCGACCGACCTGGCCGATTGGCTGGTCCGCGAACTGAACATGCCTTTCCGCGACGCCCACCACGTGACAGGCTCGGCCGTGAAGGCGGCCGAGACCAAGGGCGTCGACCTGGCGGACCTGTCGCTCGGCGAATTCCAGGCCATCGAGCCCCGGATCACCGACGCGGTCTACGCCGTGCTCACCCCGGCCGCCTCGGCGGCCAGCCGCATCAGCTACGGCGGGACCGCTCCCGCCCAGGTTCGCGCCCAGATCGCGCGTTGGAAGGAACTGCTCGGATGATCCGTCCCCAAGCCAGCAAGGCTCTCACCGTCCTCGCCATCGCCGCCCTGGCCCTGACCGCGACGGCCTGCGGCAAGCAGGCGACGCTGGAACGTCCCGCCCCGCTGTGGAACGCCCAGAAGAAGGCCGCCTTCGAGGCCGAGCGCCGCAAGGGCTCGTCCACCGCCAACCAGCCGGCCCGCGCCAACGGCACGCAGGAAAACATGGACCCGGCGTCGAGCAACCGCACGACCCGCGCCGCGCCCCTGGGCGGCACCCAGCCCGACCCCTTCGGCGGCCCGTCGGGCGCCGGCTTCCCCAGCGCGCAACCGAACTAGAACCCCACCACCCTGCGTCCTTCGAGGCCTGCTGCGCAGGCGCCTCAGGATGAGGAACGTTCTTGCTGATTTCCTCATCCTGAGGTGCGAGCCGAAGGGCGAGCCTCGAAGGACGCAACGCCGCGCCGCATATCGCCGTCAGAAAGCTCGACGCTCGTGAACCATTTCGAATATGGCCCCGAAGGCCTGGCCTGCGAAGGCGTCCCGTTGGCCAAGATCGCCAGCGAGGTCGGCACGCCGGTCTATGTCTATTCCCGCGCCACGCTGGAGCGGCACTTCACGGTGTTCCGCGACGCCCTGGCCGCCGCCGGCGTCGTCGATCCGCTGATCGCCTACGCGGTGAAGGCCAATTCCAACGTCGCGGTGCTGAAGGTGCTGGGCAACCTCGGCGCCGGGGCCGACACGGTGTCCGAGGGCGAGGTCCGCCGCGCCCTGGCCGCCGGCATTCCCGCCGAGCGGATCGTGTTCTCGGGCGTCGGCAAGAAGCGCGGCGAGATCGCCTTCGCCCTGCGGGCCGGCGTCGCCGAGATCAATGTCGAGTCCGAGCCCGAGCTGAACCTGATCGCGGCCGTCGCGGCCGAGCTGGGCGTCAAGGCCAAGGTGGCGTTTCGGGTCAATCCCGACGTCGCGGCCGGCGGTCACGCCAAGATCGCCACCGGCAAGTCCGAGAACAAGTTCGGCGTGTCGTTCGCCGAGGCCGCGCGCCTCTACGCCAACGCCAGCAACAACGCCAATCTCGAACCGATCGGCGTGGCCTGCCACATCGGCAGCCAGATCACCGACCTGACGCCGATGCGCCAGGCCTTCACCAAGATGCGGGGCCTGGTCGAACAGCTGCTGGGCGAAGGCCTGCACGTCGAGCGCCTGGACCTGGGCGGCGGCCTGGGCGTGCCCTATTTCAACCACCCCGAACCGCCCTCGCCGGCGGACTTCGCCAAGATGGTCGGCGAGGTCATCAAGGGCCTGCCCGTGACGCTGGCCTTCGAACCGGGCCGCGTCATCGCCGCCAACGCCGGCGTGCTGGTGTCGGAAGTCATCCACGTCCACGAGCGCCCGGAAGGCCGCAAGTTCCTGGTCATCGACGCGGCCATGAACGACCTGGTGCGTCCGGCCATGTACGACGCGTTCCACGACATCCGGCCGTTGATCCAGCGCGCCGGCGAGACCGTCTACGACGTGGTCGGCCCGATCTGCGAGACCGGCGACACCTTCACCCGCGACCGCGCCCTGCCGCCGTTCGGGCCGGGCGACCTGGTGGCCTTCATGTCGGCCGGAGCCTACGGCGCGGCCATGGCCAGCGAGTACAACACCCGGCCGCTGGTGCCCGAGGTGCTGGTGGATGGCGACAGGTTCGCGGTGATCCGCGCCCGGCCGTCGTACGAGGAGATGCTGGGGCGGGATGTGACGCCGCAATGGGTTTAGGCGGCTAGCACTTGCCCCCTACGGGTCGCTTCGCGACCGTCTTCCCCCACAGGGGGAAGAGGAGCCGTGCGCGACATCCTCCGCCCCCTCGCCGCGACAGACCGCGAAGCGGTCAGGTGGGGGCAAGTGGGTGAGCCCCCCAAAGACAGTCTCAGTCCATCGCGCCGATATACGGCAGCCCACGGCTCTTGCCCTCGTCGTCCAGGCCGTAGCCGACTAGGTACCGCGCGGGGGCTTCCCAGGCGATGAAGTCGGGCTCGATGCGCGGCTTGTCCCAGGGCTTGCGGGCGAAGACGGCGGTCAGAACCTCGCTGGCGCCGGCGTCCTTGACCAGTTTGGCGGCTTCGCCCAGCGACAGGCCGGTGTCCAGCACGTCGTCCACAACCAGGGCGCGGCGGCCGATCAGCGGGCGTTGCAGGTCGGCGCGGACCTCGCAGCGGCCCGAGCTCTTGCGCTCGTCATGATAGGAGGCCAGCCACAGGGCGTCGAAGCGCACGTCGCGGCCCGCTCTCCAAAGAGCTCTGGTCAGGTCGGCGGCGAACCACAGGCCGCCGGTCAGCAGGCAGACGACGACGGTGTCTTCGTCGATGCGCGGCGCGATGGCTTTTGCCAGGGCCTCGACCCGCTCTGCGATTTCTTCCTGTGAGATCAGGACTTCGGGGGCGAGGCGCTCGGTCATTTCAGGATTTCTTGGTCAATGATGGCCGGCCGGGGCCGGTTCGACCGCTCCGGTCTCATGACCTGGGGCCTCGTGTCCAGCCCCTTGCGTCTCGCCGACCGCAGGATCTCCGCCCGCCGCCAGCTCCGCCGGCTGGTCCTGAGCCCCCCGCAGCGACGGCGCTTCGGGGTTGGAGACCTTCTCGACATGGCCCGCCGGGCCGGCGTGCTTGGCGGCGCCGGGCTCCAAGGCGAAGCCGATTTCCAGGGTGTTGGCGGTGCGGGGCGGGTCCAGCAGGGTCACCGAGAAGTGCCGGGTCTGGCTGGGGGGAATCAGCGGATCGGCGGCGGCGGCCAGCTTTCCGGCCACCCGCTTCTCGTGCTTGTTCAGCAAGGCCACCCGCAGCGGCGGCGCGGACACGGGATGGTTGGTGATGTTGCGGATGACGCCGGTGATGGTGATGGCGGCGTGGCCGTTCTGCATCGACGGCTCGGCCTTCAGATCCTCGACCACCAGGCCGACGACGTTCACCGGGTGCTTGACGAAGGCGTAGGCCCCCGCCGTGCTGGGCCAGAGCTTGGCGATGTTGATGTTGTTGAGCCAGGCGCCGCCCATGAGCAGAAGCATCATCGCGACCATGCCGCCCCAGACCAGGCCCGTGGTCTTGGCTTCCTTCAGGCGACGCTCGGCGTCGGCCCGGGCGCGGAACACCTTGGGCAGTTCCTCGCCCGGCAGTTCGTTGACCGGGGTTTCGGGATCGTCGGCGGGATTTTGACCGTCGAGCTTGGCCAGCACCTCGGCCGCCGCGATGTCAGCCGCCGACGGTTCCTCGAAAAGGTCGAGATCGTCTTCGTTCCGCGCCGTCCAGCGCGCCCCGCAGGACGCGCAACGCACGACACGACCAGCCGCACCGACCTTGGAGTYATCGACGAAATAGCGGCTGGCGCACTCTGGGCAGGTCAGTATCATGGCCGCGAATCGGACGCTCCCCGCTCCTACACACGAGGTCGCCGATTTTGCCAGCCATGTCCACACGACCCAACGACACACCCTTGCGCATCGAAGACGTCCAGGATGGCGACACCGTCCCCGTCGTCCGCTTCGAGGGTGTCTCGATGCGGTATGGGCGGGGGCCGGAAACGCTCAGCGATCTCAGGTTCACCCTACACCCAGGGTCTTTCCATTTCCTCACCGGCCCGTCGGGCGCCGGAAAGAGTTCACTGCTCAAGCTGATCTACCTGGCCCACCGGGCGTCACGGGGCCGCGTCGAGCTGTTCGGCCGCGACATCAGCCTGACCCGGCCCGAGGATCTGCCGTTCATACGGCGCCGCATCGGGGTGGTGTTCCAGGACTTCCGCCTGCTGGACCACCTGTCGGTGTTCGACAACGCCGCCCTGCCGCTGCGCATCGCCGGCCGAAAGGCCGCGAGCTACCGCGAGGACGTCGCCGAGCTGCTGCAGTGGGTGGGCCTGGGCGACCGCATGCACGCCTTGCCCGCCACCTTGTCCGGCGGTGAGAAGCAGCGCCTGGCCATCGCCCGCGCCGTGGTCGACCGGCCTGACGTGCTGCTGGCCGACGAGCCGACCGGCAACGTCGATCCGGCCATGTCGCTGCGCCTGCTGCGGCTGTTCGTCGAACTGAACCGCCTGGGCACCACGGTGCTGATCGCCACGCACGACGAGGACCTCGTCGCCCGCGCCAATCGCCCGACCCTGCACCTGGAGCACGGCCGGCTGGTCGAGTACGCCGATGAGGACCAGGGCCAGGACGACGACGATCAAGATTATGACGACGACGCGGAGGACGACGCATGAGCGAGTTCTCCGTCGCCCGCTGGAAGCCCGGACAACTTCTGCCGCCCCGCGACGCGCGCGACGGGTCGCTGGTGTTCGTGGTCGCCGTGCTGTGCTTCCTGGCCTGCCTGACGGCTCTGGCCGCCATCGCCTCGACCCGCGCGGCCACTGGCTGGACCGCCCAGCTGACGGGCTCGGCCACCGTGGTGGTCCGCCCCCGCGCCAGTGAAAGCCCCGACAGCGCCGCGGCCCGCGCCGCCGAGACCCTGGCCGGCGTCAAGGGCGTCAGCGAGGCCCGCGCCCTGCCCAAGGAAAAGGCCGAGGCTTTGCTTGAGCCCTGGATCGGCCGCGAGGCCCTGATCGCCGACCTGCCCGTGCCGCGCCTGGTGACCCTGGACCTGGACCCCAAGGCCCCCGCCACCGCCGCCACGCTGAACAAGGCGTTGAAGGAGGCCAATGTCGACGCCGTGGTCGACGACCACAGCCGCTGGATCGCCGACATCGAGCGCGCGGCGCGCCTGGCCGGCTGGGCCGCCATCGGCGTGTTCGGCCTGATCGCCACGGCGGCGGCCGCCGTGATCGTCTTCGCCACCCGCGCCGCCCTGACCGCGCGCCACGACATCGTCGAGGTGCTGCACCTGTCCGGCGCCGAGGACGGCTTCATCGCCAACCTGTTCCAGAACCGTTTCGCGGGCATGGCCTTCATCGCCGGCTTGCTGGGCGGGGCAAGCGCGGCCATGATCGGCGCGGCGGCGCGGCTCGTGGGGGGCGGCCAAGGACTGACGCCGGTCCTGCCGCTGGCCTGGATCGATCTTCTGGCGCCCCTGCCCTGCCCGTTGGTGGCGGCGCTGGTGGCCGGGATCGCGGCCCGCGCGGCCTCCCTGCGTCTATTGAGAGGCATGCCGTGAAAAGCTTCGCAGCGCTGCTGATCCTGGTCATGGTCTGGTTCGTCGGCCTTCTGGCCTTCACCAGCCGGGTCGATCAGTCCACGCCGCCCGGCGAACCGCCGGTGTCGGACGGGGTGGTGGTGCTGACCGGCGCCTCCAACATACGGCTGGAGGCTGCGACCAAGCTGCTGGAAGCCGGCAAGGGCAAGCGCCTGCTGATCTCCGGCGTCAACCGCGAGGCGTCCCGCGAGGACGTGCTGGGCGTGACCAAGGCCGTGCGCCCGATCTACGAATGCTGCATCGACCTGGGCTACGCCGCCGCCGACACCGTCGGCAACGCCAGCGAGTCGGCCGAATGGGCCAAGGCCAAGGACTATCACAGCCTGATCGTGGTCACCGCCGACTACCACATGCCGCGTTCGATGCTGGAGCTGCACGCCGCCATGCCCGACGTGGCGCTGCACCCCTATCCCGTGGTCACCGAGAGCCTGAACGCCCACCGCTGGTGGAAAGGCGGCACGAGCGCGCGGCGGATGATCGTGGAATACTGCAAGTACCTGGCGATCCTGGGCCGCGAGGCGTTCCTCAAGCTGGGTCCCCAGGAAAAGGCCGATCCGACGTCGGCGAAGGAAGCGTCTTGATCTATCTGCGTTCGTTCCTGTTCCAGCTGTTCTTCTGGATCTGGTCGGTGTTCACCGCCCTGGCCATGCTGCTGACCCTGCCGCTGCCGCGCGGGGTCAACACCTGGGCGCTGTCGGCCTGGTCCAAGGGCCTGATCTGGGGCCTGCGCTGGCTGGCCGGGATCAAGGTCGAGGTGCGCGGCGAGCAGTATCGCCCCACCGGACCGGCGCTGGTCGCCGCCAAGCACCAGTCGATGTTCGACGTCTTCAGCCAGTTCGCCCTGCTGCCCGACGCCTGCTTCGTGATGAAGAAGGAACTGCTGATGGTGCCTGTGTTCGGCTGGCACGGTCTGAAGGCCGGCATGATCGTCGTCGATCGGGCCGGCCATTCGACGGCGCTGAAGAAGCTGGTGCGCGACGCCGTCGACCGCATGAAGGAAACCCGCCAGGTCGTGATCTTCCCGGAAGGCACGCGCGGCGACGTCGGCCAGCCCGGCGACTACAAGCCCGGCATCGCGGCGCTCTATCGCGAACTGGAGCTGCCGGTCACGCCCCTGGCCCTGAACTGCGGCGTCCACTGGCCCAAGGGCCTGCTGCGGCCGCCCGGCACGATCGTCTTCGAATATCTGCCGCCCATCCCCGCCGGTCTGAAGCGCGGCGAGTTCATGCGCGAGCTGCAGACCCGGATCGACACGGCGACCAAGGCCCTGGAGGACGAGGGGCTTTAGGCCTCCTCACGCCTCGACCGCCGCCGCCTCGAAGAATCCCATCAGCCAGTCGTTGGCGAACAGGTCCAGCACCAGGTGCACGCGGTCGGTCGTTCCGCGGTTGACCACCGCGTGGGGGTCGCCCAGGCGCAGGTACCAGGCCTGGCCTTCCTTCATGTCCACCCGCACCCGGTTGAGCAGGAACTCGACGTCCGGGTTGGTGGTCACCGGCACGTGGATGCGGACTGAGCCGCTCTCGACGCCCATGTCGAGGTCGGCGTGCTCCTTGATCACCGAACCGGGCGTCAGCCGCATCAGGCGCACGCTGCGCACCGGGCAGGCGAAGGCGGCGATCACCTCGCGGAAATAGGGACAGACATCCAGGAACGGCGTGTCGATGAAGTCGGTGGCCACGGGGTCGGAATAGATCATCCGGATCGGATGGGTCTCGCCGGCCATGCAGCGCAGCGGGATCGCGCTCCAGTCGCCTTCGTAGTTCTGGTGCACGAAGTGGGCCGTCCAGGGCGTGGCCGACAGGGCGTCCAGGTCGCGCCGCAGCAGGACCGGGTCGAAACCGAAGGGCAGTTGCAATCTGTCCGGGTAGGCCATCCAGTGACGCTACGAGGCGGCGAGCGGCGCCGCAAGCCGGGACAAGGCGGCGGGGATGGGAGCGGTGATGACGACGGGGCTTGAGGCGCTGCGCGACCTGATCCTCGACGACGCCGCCCTGTCGCAAGCCCTCGACGCGATCGGCGACCCTGACGCCTTCGCCGCACGGGCGACCCAGGCCGCGACGACGGCGGGCCTCCCGGTCGAGGCGGCGGAGGTCCGCGCGGCGATCCACACCGCTTCGATCCCGCCGGCCCAGCGCGCGTCCGCCCCGCCCGGTTGGCTGCCGTCCGAGGTCTCGGACCTCGACGGACGGCCGGTCGTGCGCTGGCGCTGGCTGGGGGGACGACGGCTGGCCGAGCCGTTCTACGCCGATGACCTCACGAGGGCCGGCTACCGGCCGCTGAACCGCCTCGTAACCCTGCGCACGCCCCTGCCCGGCCCGGGCGACCACCCGTCCCGCGCGCCCGACGGTCTGATCTTCCACATGTCGCGCTGCGGCTCGACCCTGGCGGCCCGGATGCTGGCGGCCTCGCCGGCCAACGTGGTGATCTCGGAAGCGGCGCCGATCGACGCGGTGCTGCGGCTCCAGCTCGACGACGACGCCAAGGCCGAAGTCCTGAAAGCCATGGTCGCCGCCCTCGGCCAGCCGCGCGCCGGCGAAACCCGCCTGTTTCTCAAGCTAGACTGCTGGCACGTGCGGGACCTGCCGCTGTTCCGGCGCGCCTTTCCGGACACGCCCTGGGTCTTCCTCTATCGCGAGCCGGTCGAGGTGCTGGTCTCGCATCTGCGCCGGCGCGGCGTGCAGATGATCCCCGAACTGATCCCGTCCGCGCGCCTGGGCCTCGAAACGCCCGACASGCCCGACGCCGACTACTGCGCCCGGGTGCTGGCGCGCGGCCAAGCGGCGTGAGGCCGGCGAAGATCTGACCGCGATCTGCGAGCGCCGCGTGGGCGAGGCCTACCGGCGCCTGGAGGCCATGCGGGCCGCCCAGCCCTAGGCCGCCGCTTCCCGGACCTCGACCATCTTCAGCAGCGACTCCATGGCGTGGTCGCGCACCCCGTCCTCGCGCAGGTGCATCACCAGGTCGCGCAGATAGTCGATGTTGCGGCCCGACAGCCCGGTCGCCCCGGCGATCAGGTCGGCCTGCTGCTCGAGGGTCAGCGCGCCCGCCCACTGGCCGTGCTTCATGTCCGACAGGAAGACCAGGGACTTCACCTTGCCCCCATTCTCACTTTGAGAGCCGTCGATCTTCAGGTCTGACCAGGCCTCGAAATAGGTCTCGGTCGGCTGCTCGCGTTCGCGCAGATAAGCATAGACCTCGGGCCATTCGGCCGCGGCCACCCGGTAGGCGACGCCGCGCACCGCGCCGCCCGGCGCCAGGCCCAGCACCAGGCCCGGCCGCTCGTAAGTGCCCCGGTGATGGACCGAATAGATGCAGAAGGCGCGGCGGCGCCCATGGAGCACGGCCGTTCTTCGCTCTATGAACGGGAACCCGGGCCGCCACATCAGCGATCCATATCCGAACACCCAGCGATCTTCGCTGCCTGCCCCGTTAGCTACCAAGCTCATTACTGTTCCCGACCGGAGCCGCCCTTTCCATGACCCATAACGCCGCCGCCTCATCCCGCAAGCCCCGGCGTCGCGGTCTGCTGGCGCCTTTTGTGGTGCTGCTGATAGTTGCCGTGGGGTGGAGCATCGGCTGGCTGTGGCTGCGCAACCAGACCGAACAGCGGATGGACGCCACCGCCCTGTCGCTGAAAT
>NZ_JBFTZS010000141.1:0-10178 GCF_056406675.1 Caulobacter sp. P1_B12_2
GCCTCGGCCCTGGTCGATGTGATCTCCCTGGCCCTGCTGAAGGGCTCGGAGATCGATTTCGTCGACGAACTGGCCGGCGCCGAGTTCCGCGTGCGCAACCCCAACGCCAAGTCCAGCTGCGGCTGCGGCGTCAGCTTCTCGATCTAGGGTTTCGACGCTAGGCTTCACCCAACGCCGGCTCCCGTGAGCCGGACTCGGGGATTCTCGCCATGCTCGCCATCGCCCTCGCCGCCGTGCTGGCTGCGACCGCCGCTGCTCCACCGGTCGAAACCTTGGTCGAGATCCCCGGCCCGCTGAAGGGCGCCCAACTGGCGCCCGCCGCTGGAGCGAAGGCGCCCGTGGCTCTGATCCTGCCGGGCTCGGGACCGACCGACCGCGACGGCAACAGTCCGCTTGGCGTGAAGGGCTCGACCTATCGCCTGCTGGCCGAGGGACTGGCCGCCCAGGGCGTGACCACGGTCCGCATGGACAAGCGCGGTATGTTCGCCAGCGGCCCGGCGGCGGCCGATCCGAACCGGGTGTTCATCGCCGAGCTGGCGACCGACGCCAACGCCTGGGCCGCCGACCTCAAGAAACGCACCGGCGCGCCCTGCGTCTGGCTGATCGGCCACAGCGAGGGCGCCTTGGTCGCCGAGGTCGCGGGCCAGACCGGCAAGGACCTCTGCGGCCTGGTCCTGGTCTCAGGGGCCGGCGAGCGGCTGAGCGACACCCTGCGTCGCCAGCTGAAGGCCGGCGTGCCGGCGGGCCCGCTGCTGGACCAGAGCCTGAAGAACATCGCGGCCCTGGAGACCGGCGGCGACGTCGACGCCTCGGGCCTGCCCCCAGGCTTGCAGATGCTGTTCCTCCCGCAGGTGCAGCCGTTCCTGAGGGCCGTCTTCGCCTATGACCCGCCGGCCCTGCTGAAGGCCTACAAGGGTCCGGTGCTGATCGTGCAGGGCAAGACCGACATCCAGATGCTGCCCGCCGACGCTGAAAAGCTGAAGGCGGCTAGGCCCGACGCCACCCTGGTCGAGCTCGACGGCGTCAACCACCTGCTCAAGGTCGCGCCCCTGGACCGGGCCGCCAACGTCGCGACCTACGCCGATCCGWCGCTGCCCCTGGCGCCGGGCGTGGCCGAAACGATCGCCGGCTTCATCAAGAGCCACTAGCCGGGGATGAACTGCAGCACGGTCAGGGTCGCCGCGGCCCAGGCCACGGGGGCCGCGATGGCCGCCCAGGCGATCGGCTCGCGCCCGCGCCGCCATTGGATCCAGGCCAGCAGCGGGGCCAGCAGGCAGACGATCCAGAATCCGGCGCACAGCACGAAGCCCAGCCAGGCGACGGGATTGAGCAGCGCCCCGGGCGCGTCGAAGACCAGAGGCGCGAAGATCGCCGCGATCCCGCCCGCCACGGCCAGCAGGCCGCAGACAGCCGTCGCCAAACCCAGCAGCAAGAGCCGGTTGCGTCGCGAAATCTGGAACCCCGACTTGAGCGCCTTGCCCATGAGCCCTAGCCTCCCGCCGCCGACTGGAGCCGTCAATGCGCATCGCCACCTGGAACGTCAATTCCGTCAACGCCCGCCTGGAAAGAGTCCTGGAGTGGTTCGAATCGGCCGCGCCCGACGTGGCCGTGCTCCAGGAGATCAAATGCGTCGACGAGAAGTTCCCCACCGAGGCCTTCGAACGCCTGGGCTACAACGTCGCCGTCCACGGCCAGAAGACCTACAACGGCGTGGCCATGCTCTCGAAATATCCGATGGAGGACGTGCGGCGCGGCCTGCCGTTCCTGCATGATGACGAGGTCGACGAGCAGTCGCGCTACATCGAGGCGGTGATCGCCGCGCCGACGCCGTTCCGGATGGTCGGCATCTACCTGCCCAACGGCAATCCGGTCGACACCGAGAAGTTCGACTACAAGCTGGCCTGGATGAAGCGCCTGCACGCCCACGCCCAGGGCCTGCTGGCGCTGGAGGAGCCGCTGGTGATCGCCGGCGACTACAATGTCATCCCCGAGGTCGAGGACGTGGCCAATCCCGAGGCCTGGGTGAACGACGCCCTGTTCCGCCTGGAAAGCCGGGGGGCGTTCCGGGCGCTCAAGAACCTGGGCTTCACCGACGCCTACATGCAGGTCGACGGAACGCCGCACGGCTACACGTTCTGGGACTACCAAGCCGGCGCGTGGCCCCGGAACCTGGGCATCCGCATCGACCACCTGCTGCTGTCGCCCCAGGCGGCCGACAAGCTGGCCGGCGTGGTGATCCACCGCGACGAGCGCGACAAGGAAAAGCCTTCGGACCACGTGCCGGTCGTGGCCGAGCTCAACCTCTGACACCGCATGATGAAACCCGTCTGTTCGGACGCTCGGACTCCCGCTAGCCTGATCCCATGAGCGAACTCTGGCGTCTTTTGCTGCTCGTGACCTTGTCGGCGTCCGCGGTGACCTTCGTGGGCAGCGCCGCAATCTGGTTCATGGACGAGGAGCGCCGGATCCGCCGGTCGCTGCGCCACGTGCTCAAGGGCGCGCCGGAAACCGTCATCGTCGCCAAGGGGCGCGGGCGGGGCGCGGGCTTCAACTTCACCACCAACCAGGCCGCCGTGGCCTGGGACAGCGGCGCCTGGTGCCTGATCTACCGCATCGACGAGCTGATGGGGGCCGAGCTGTCGGTCGACGGCCACGTGATCGGCCGGGTGTTCCGGGGCGAGCAGCGCCGTGCCATCGACCAGATCGTCCAGCAGGCCGCCCAGGTGACCCTGAAGCTGATCTTCGACGATCCGCGTCATCCCGACTTCGAACTGGACTTGTGGGCCGAGGGCGACCAGCAGCGCCGCGAAAGCCGCTCGCCCGCCGACGCCATCCAGGAGGCCAACCGCTGGCTGCTGCGCGCCGACGCCATCGTCCGCCGCCCGCTGGCCCCGAAGGCCAAGGCCGCGCCGCCGGCCGAACCGGCGATCCAGTCGCGCCCGCCGGCCGCTGAACCCGAGGCCGAGCGCGCGCCCAAGCCCTACACGCCGGCCCTCGAAGCGGTCAGCGCCACGCCCCAGGCCCGCTCGACCGCCACCGCCCCGCTGTTCGACGAGATCGACACCACCGCCGATCCCACCGATGCGCCCTGGGACGACGACCTGGACAACGATCCCCCGCCGATCCCGGAAAAGACCTTCAAGCCGATCTCCAAGGCCGCGCGCCCTCCGAGGGGCGACCAGAACGAGCTGCCGTTCGACCTGGACGATTGATCCTGTTTGACTCCTCGCGCGTTTGATCGGCCAACTGCGTTCGTCAGTCTGGGAGTCTCACTTGATGCGCCTCGTTCTCGCCGCCGCCCTCGCCGTTTGTTGCGCCGCGCCGGCCCTGGCCGCGCCCCAGCCGCTGGCCCTGACGCCGGCCGACACCAATCGCGACGGCGCGGTCAGCACCGAGGAAGCCGCCACCTGGCTCGACCGCGACCGGGGCGTCATCGTTCCGGTCAGGCTGGGAGCCTCGGCCCGCGCGGCGGCGGCGGTGGAGCAGCGCCGCACCATGTTCGACCAGGGCCTGCTGCGCCCCAACGACTTCCGCGCTCCGGCGCCCGAGGATCGGCCGCCCGAAGACCTGTTCTACAAGGACTTCAAGAAGATCAAGAAGTAGGCGGCCCAGGCGGCGTCAGGCCCGACCGCGCGTCTCCCAGGCCAGCCAGACCGCGACCGCCAGGATCGAGATCGCCAGACCGCGCGACACCCAAGTGCTGGACGTAACCCGCGCCAACAACCTCCCCGCTCTGTCCGCCGACAGCACGATGGAGCCGTGGATCACGATGCTCACCAGAATATGGAGGCACCCCAGGATCAACGCCTGACGGGCCGGAGGGCCGTGGTCCGTCGCGATGAAGCCCGGCAGCAGGGTGACGTAGAACAGGGCCGCCTTGGGATTGAGGACATTGGCCAGGAAGCCGCGCCGAAACAGGATCCAGGGTCGCGAGCCCAGCTCCGTGGCAGCGTCACCGCCGTCAGCGGCCCGCCAGGCGTCCCAGGCCAACCACGCCAGATAGGCGACCCCCGCCCAGCGCAGCAGCTCGTAGAGCGGCCGATAAAGGCGAAACACCTCCGTCAGGCCGAACACGGCGGCGAACATGTAGACCGACAGCCCGCAGGTGACGCCCACAATCGCGTAGAGGCCCGCGCGCCGGCCGTGGACGGCCGACAGCGCGGCGAGATAGCCCATGTTCGGCCCGGGCGTCAGCTCGATCAGCAGGACCGCGGCCAGGAAGGGCGCGATCAGGCTGGGATCCACCGGCCAGGCCGAAGGGTTCACCTCATGCCTCAGATGTCCGCGTAGACGTGGGTCTCTTTCGCCGCGCCAGGATGGGTGGTCGCCCCCAGATAGGCCGGCCCCACCAGCTGGGCGAACTTCCAGATCGCGCCGCTGTTGTAGTCGTGGCCGCGCGGTCTCCAGGCGGCCTTGCGGCGCGCCAGCTCGTCGGCCTCGACCTCGAGCTCGATCGTGCCCTTGGTGGCGTCGATGCTGATGATGTCGCCGTCCTGGACCAGGGCGATCGGACCGCCCACGGCGGCTTCCGGACCCACGTGGCCGATGCACAGGCCGCGCGTGGCGCCCGAGAAGCGGCCGTCGGTGATCAGGGCGATGTTCTCCACGCCCTGGCCATAGATGGCGGCCGTAGTCGACAGCATCTCGCGCATGCCCGGTCCGCCCTTGGGACCTTCGTAGCGGATGACCAGAACGTCGCCTTCCTTGTAGTCGCGGTTCGACACGGCCTCGAAGCAGGCGGCCTCGCCGTCGAACACCCGGGCGGGGCCGCGGTGCACCTGGTGCTYGAGACCGGCCACCTTGACGATGCCGCCGTCGGGCGCCAGCGAGCCCCACAGCCCCACGACGCCGCCGGTCGGCGACAGCGGGTTGGAGGCCGGGCGGATCACGTCCTGGTCGTCGCGCCAGACCACGTCGGCCAGGTTCTCGGCCAGGGTCTTGCCGGTGACGGTCATGACGTCGCCGTGCAGCAGGCCGGCGTCCAGCAGGGTGCGCAGCAGCATCGGCACGCCGCCGGCCTCGCCCATGTCCTTGGCCACGTAGCGGCCGCCGGGCTTCAGATCGGCGACATAGGGCGTGCGCGCGGCGATCTCGGCCACGTCTTTCAGGGTGAACTCGATGCCGCACTCGTGGGCCATGGCCGGCAGGTGCAGGGCGCCGTTGGTCGAGCCGCCGGTGGCCGCCACGACGACGGCGGCGTTCTCGAACGCCTTGCGGGTGCAGATGTCGCGCGGACGGATGTTCTGCTCGATCAACCGCATCACCGCCTCGCCCGAGGCCACGGCATATTGGTCGCGGTCCAGGTACGGGGCCGGCAGGGCCGACGACAACGGCAGGGCCAGCCCGATGGCTTCCGACACGCAGGCCATGGTGTTGGCGGTGAACTGGCCGCCGCAGGCGCCGTCCGACGGACAGGCGTGCTTTTCCAGCTCGCACAGGGTGGCGGCGTCCATGGTGCCGGCCGCGTGGGCGCCGACGCCCTCGAACACGTCCATCACGGTGATGTCGCGGCCCTGGAAGCGGCCCGGCAGGATCGAGCCGCCGTACAGGAACACGCTGGGCACGTTCAGGCGCAGCATGGCCATCATCATGCCCGGCAGGCTCTTGTCGCAGCCGGCCACGCCGACCAGGGCGTCATAGCCGTGGCCGCGCATGGTCAGCTCGACGGAGTCGGCGATCACGTCGCGGCTGACCAGCGAGCTGCGCATGCCCTCGTGGCCCATGGCGATGCCGTCGGTCACGGTGATGGTGCAGAACTCGCGCGGGGTGCCGCCGGCCGCCTTGACGCCCTTGGCCACGGCGTTGGCCTGGCGCATCAGGGCGGTGTTGCACGGCGCGGCCTCGTTCCAGCACGAGGCTACGCCCACGAACGGCTGGGCGATCTCGCGGGTGCCAAGACCCATGGCGTAGTAATACGAGCGGTGCGGCGCGCGGGCCGGCCCTTCGGTTACATGCCGGCTCGGGAGTTGCGACTTGTCCCAGGTGCCGTCGGGTTTCTTGGTCATGATGTACGCCTTCCAAATAGTGCGCCGTGGTTAGCTCAGCTGAGAGCGCGACGGAAGGGTTTGACGCCGAGTTTTTGCCGGAAACCGGCCGCTCGACGCTCGTTTCATTGCGAACCGTTCGCGCCCACGCGGTCGGCGCGCATGATCAAACCCCTCTCCGCCCTAGCCTCACAGGCTGTACGCGTCGCCTGGAACGATGGTACCGCTCCCAGAGGCACTGCTCCAAACAGGAGGGCGGGCCGTTGCGAGGAAGGGCCCGCCGCGATGAAGACGAACCTCACCGGGACCTTTCCCGACGGCCTGCGACGCGCGCTGCTGTCCTCGGCCCTGGCGGCGTCGCTGGCCGGCCCCGCCTTCGCCGCCCCCCAAGACAAGCAGGACAAGCCGGTCGCTCGCCACATCGCCATCGACGCCCAGGCGCCGACCACGCCGCGCGACCGGTTCTACGACCTGGCGGTGGGCTCGGACTATCCGGGCACCCTGCTGCGCGAGGACAGCCTGGCCCAGCTGAAGACCGCCCGCGACGAGCTGGGTTTCCGCTATGTCCGCTTCCACGCGATCTTCCACGACGTGCTGGGAACCTATCGCGTCGTCGAGGGCCAGCCGGTCTATGACTGGACCAAGATCGACCAGCTCTACGACCGCCTGCTGAAGATGGGCGTCAAGCCGTTCGTCGAGCTGGGCTTCACGCCGCTGGCGATGAAATCGTCGGACAACCAGATCTTCTGGTGGAAGGGCAACACCTCCCACCCCGATCCCAAGCAGTGGGCCGCCCTGGTCGATGCCTTCGTCCGCCACATCCAGGCCCGCTACGGCCAGGCCGAGACGCGGTCGTGGTACTTCGAGGTCTGGAACGAGCCCAATCTCGACGGTTTCTGGGAGAAGGCCGACCAGAAGGCCTATTTCGAGCTCTATGACCTGTCGGCCCGGACGATCAAGGCGATCGATCCGGCGCTGAAGGTCGGCGGCCCCTCGACGGCGGGCGCGGCCTGGACGCCGGAGTTCATCCGCCACGTCGAGGCCTCGGGCGCGCCGGTCGACTTCATCACCACCCACACCTACGGCGTGGACGGCGGCTTCCTGGACGAGAAGGGCCAGAGCGACACCAAGCTGTCGCCCTCGCCCGACGCCATCGTCGGCGACGTGCGCCGGGTGCGCCAGGAGATCCAGGCTTCGTCCAAGCCGGGCCTGCCGCTCTATTTCACCGAATGGAGCACCAGCTACACGCCCCGCGACCCGGTCCACGACTCCTATGTCAGCGCGCCCTACATCCTGTCCAAGCTCAAGGCCTCCGAGGGCCTGCTGCAGGGGATGAGCTACTGGACCTACAGCGACCTGTTCGAGGAACCCGGCCCGCCCACCGCGCCGTTCGAGGGCGGCTTTGGCCTGATGAACCCGCAAGGGATCCGCAAGCCGGCCTGGTTCGCCTACAAGTACCTGAACCAGCTGGGCGACAAGGCCGTGAAGGTCGCCGACGCCCAGACCTGGGCCACCGCCGACAAGGGCGGGGTGCAAGCCCTGGTCTGGGACTTCCGCCAGCCGGTCCAGGCGGTGAGCAACCGGCCCTACTACACCAAGGTCCGGCCGACCTCGGACGTCGAGCCGGTTCGCCTGGACCTCAAGGGTCTCAAGCCCGGCCGCTACGACGTCCAGATCTTCCGCACCGGCTTCAAGGCCAACGACGCCTACACGGCCTATCTGGAGCTGGGCTCGCCGAAAACGCTGACCGAGCAGCAGGTGCGGGACCTGAACGCCCTGACGGTGGACAAGCCCGAGACGCGCGACCTGACCGTCGGCAAGACGGGCGCGGCGAGCGTGGCGGTGACGATGCGGGCTAACGACGTGGTGCTGGTGAAGGTGGCGCCCAGGTAGGCGCTTCCCGCCCCGCCCTTGTCATCCCGGACGAGCGCGCGGCGCGAAGATCCGGGACCGACCTGGAATGCTGAGCTCAGGCGTCGGTCCCGGGTCTTCGCTACGCTACGCCCGGGACGACAGCTGCATGTGGATGTCTAGCCGCCCGCCGCCTGCTCCACGGCTAGGCCCAGGTCCAGCGCCCGCGCGGCTTCCTCGCCCGTCACCACCGGACGCGGAGCTTCTCCGCGCACCGCCTTCAGGAAGCCGGCCACGCTCTGGCCCAGCGGATCCTTGCCGGCGGGCGTCTCGTTGAAGTCCTCGATCAGCGGGAACGGGGTGGTGTTGCGGAAGGTGCGCGCCAGGAAGTCGATCTCGACCTCGCCGGAGGGGTAGACGACCTTCATGGTCCGCTCGCGGGCCTCGGCGACGCGCGAGCTGTCGAACACGGCGGTGAAGCCGTTGTCGAAGGTGGCCTCGGCCTTGACCCAGTCCAGCGAGGTGGAGCGCGTGATCGCCCCCTCGCCTTCCACCGCCACCGGCTCGCCGTCGCACAGCGCCAGGGCCAGGTCGATGTCGTGGATCATCAGGTCCAGCACCACCGAGACGTCGAGATTGCGGTCCGAGGGCGTGCCGCGGCGGACGGCTTCCAGGCGCAGCGGCTGCTCGGGGATGTCCAGCAGGCCCATGGCCTGGAACACCACGCGCTCCTGGTGGCCGCAGGCCAGCGGCACGCCGGCCTTGGCGGCGGCGGCGACCAGGGCGTCGGCGTCGTCCGGCGTCACGGCCAGGGGCTTTTCGGAATAGACCGGCTTGCCGGCCCTCAGCGCCGCCAGGCCGGCCTCGGCATGATGCACGGCGGGGGTGGCGACGGTGACCACGTCGACGGCGGCCAGGAACGCGCCCAGGTCGTCGAAGGCCCGCGCGCCCAGGGACTCGGCCAGGGCTTCGGCGCGCGCCAGGTCGATATCGAACACCGCCACCAGGCTCACGCCGTCCAGTTCGACATACTTCTTGGCGTGATAGCCGCCGAACACGCCCGCGCCGATGACGCCTGCTTTGAGAACTTGGGTCATGGGCCGCTGTCTATCGTGTTCGCTTTCTCGCGGGAAGGACTGGAGGCGCGGACCGGACCGGTCTAAACGTTCGTTTAAACAACGCACCTCGATCGCGAGGGCTGGGAGAAACGACCATGGTCACGTCGCGTGAAATCCGCCTGAAGAGCCGCCCTGTCGGCGTTCCCACCCAAAACGACTTCGAACTGGCCAGCGTCGAGGTCGGCGCGCCGGGCGACGGCGAGATCCAGGTCAAGAACCTGTGGATGTCGGTCGATCCCTACATGCGCGGCCGGATGACCGACCGGAAGAGCTATGTGCCGCCGTTCGAGCTGGGCAAGGTCCTGCAAGGCGGCGCGATCGGCGAGGTCACGGCCTCCAACGACCCCGACTTCAAGCCCGGCGACATCGTCAGCACCATGTTCGGCTGGCGCGAGGTCTTCAACGTTTCGCCCAAGGCGCTGGCGGCCGGCGGCATGGGCGCGGTGACCAAGATCGACACCCACGGCCTGCCGCCCCAGACCTTCCTGGGCGTGGCCGGCATGCCGGGCCTGACCGCCTATGCCGGCCTGCTCCGGGTCGCGGCGCTGAAGGACGGCGACGTGGTCTTCGTCTCGGCCGCCGCCGGCGCGGTGGGCCAGGTGGTCTGCCAGATCGCTAAGCTGAAGGGTCACAGCGTGATCGGCTCGGCCGGCGGACCCGAGAAGGTCGCCTTCCTCAAGAGCATCGGGGTCGATCACGTCATCGACTACAAGGCCACGCCCGACGTGGTGGCCGAGCTGGAGAAGGTCGCGCCCAAGGGCATCGACGTCTATTTCGAGAACGTCGGCGGCGTGCACCTGGAGGCGGCCATCAACTCGGCCCGCCCGTTCGCCCGCTTCGCCCTGTGCGGCATGATCTCGCAATACAACGAGACCGGAAAGCTGACCGGCCCCGCCAACATCATCCAGGCGGTGGGCAAGAGCCTGCGGCTGGAGGGGTTCATCGTCTCCAACCACTACGACCTGGCGCCGCAGTTCATCCAGGACATGGCCGGCTGGATCGGCGCGGGCAAACTGAAGTGGAACGAGACCGTGGAGGACGGCGTCGAGCGCGCGCCGGACGCCTTCATCAAGCTCTTCAAGGGCGAGAACCTGGGGAAGATGCTGGTGAAGCTGGGGTAGTCGCTCGGAAGCTCACCCACTTGCCCCCACCTGACGGCTTCGCCGTCTGTCCGCCCCCATAGGGCGCGGAGGGGGCAGGTGGTCACCACCAAGCGCCACTGAGT
>NZ_JBFTZS010000142.1:0-10119 GCF_056406675.1 Caulobacter sp. P1_B12_2
ACCGCTACTACAAGGGCGGCGAGCACGCCGACACTTGTAGTAGCGGTCGGCCGGGCCGGCCTTCACCACGCCGGCGAAGGTGTCGCAGAGATAGACCTGGGCGTCGGAACCGAGGGCCTGGACGCGCTTGGCCATCAGGCAGCCCGTGCCGCCGCGCCAGACGCCGACCTCCAGAATGTCGCCCGGGACCTTCAGCGCCTGGTCGACCAGTCGCCACAGCTCGAAGGCCCGCAGGTGGTCCACCAGGGTGTTGGGCTGGACCGTCCGATAGACGTCCTGGAATTCCGCGTCGTCCAGCCAGGGCGCGTAGGTCGCATGGGGATGAACCGGTTCGTATCCAAACTGCATCGGCTCGATCCTCGAAGCTGAACACGCCCTCAATGCGGGGGCGCGCCGGGCCGCGTCAAGCCAGATGGGCTCAGGACGAGCCGACGTTCATCCACACCGACGCCGTCTCGCCCGGCGCCAGGATCTTGATCCCGCTGTCTTCGCCGTTGAACGGGTCGGGGCGGTTGGCGACCGGCTCGGCGCAGACGAAGTCGGCGCCCGGCGGCGAATAGACGTGCAGCCAGCGGCACTCCGGCGAGGCGGTCAGGGTGGTGCTGGCCCCGCCCGGCGCCGACAGGGTCGCGACGCCGTTCCAGCCCGTGTAGCAGTTGTCGATCAGCTCACTGACCGCCGTCGGCGCGCCGGCCGCCCAGTCCGAGCGCCAGACGCCCTCGACCTGGGTGGTGGGCAGGCAGTCGTCGTCGATCAGCCAGACCCCGGTGACGCCTGCTTGCAGCCGCTCACCGTCGCGGGCCGGGAAATAGGGATGGAAGCCCAGGCCCGCCGGCATCGGCTCTATGCCGGTGTTGGTCAGCGACAGTTCCTGGCGCAGGCCTCCCTCGCCCAAGGTGAAGCGCTGCTCGGCGCGATAGGCCCAGGGCCATTCGCCGGGGGTGTGGTCGAAGGCCAGCACGGCCTCGGCCTCGCCAGACGACACCACGCTCCAGCCCCCGCGCCAGGCCTGGCCGTGCAGGGCGTGCGGATGGTCGCCCAGGTTCGGCGACAGGACCACGTCGTGGCCGCCGAAGCTGAAGCTTCCGTCGCGGATGCGGTTGCAGAACGGCGCGAGGGCGAAGTTGCCGGTGTCCAGCACCTCGGTCGCGCCCGCCGGCGTCGGTCGCAGCAGATCCCGGCCGTCCCAGGTGAACCGACCCACCGAACCGCCCAGGGCGGGCAGCAGCTCGACGCGGGCGCGGGCGGTTTGCAGGACGAGAACGGTCATGGAGCCTCGAGAGGGAAAGCGACAACGCGGCTTGCCTAGGCGGATCGGCGCCGCGAAACAAGCGCCCTTCCCCAACGTCGCCCTAGGCGCGGCGAGGCGCCCGTCGCATCATCGGCCAAACCCGAAAAGGGGGGCAGAGGCGGAGCGGATGAACAGACCCCTGGACGGCGTGCGCATCGTGGCGGTCGAGCAGTACGCCGCCGGCCCCTACGGCACCCAGCTGCTGAGCGAGTTGGGCGCGCAGGTGATCAAGATCGAGGCCCCGTCCCTGGGCGGCGACATCAGCCGGAGCCTTGGGCCCTACTTCCTGGCCCCCTCCTCCCCAGGGGGCGGCGACAGCCAGTTCTTTCAGACGTTCTCGCGCGGCAAGCAGTCGGTCGCGCTGGAGATCAAGACGCCGGAGGGCCGGGCTGATTTCGAACGCCTCGTGGCCGGCGCCGACGCCGTGGTCAACAACCTGCGCGGCGATCAGCCGGAGAAGCTGGCTATCCGCTACGAGGACCTAAGGGCGATCAACCCCGCGGTCGTTTGCGCGCATCTGTCCGCCTACGGACGAGACAACAGCCGCGAGGCCTGGCCGGGCTACGACTATCTGATGCAGGCCGAGGCGGGCTTCATGACCCTGACCGGCGAGCCGGACGGACCGCCCGTGCGGTTCGGCCTGTCGATGGTCGACTTCATGACCGGTTCGGTCTTCGCGCTGGGCATTGTCTCGGCGGTCTTGAAGGCCCGGTCCAGCGGGCTGGGCTGCGACGTCGACGTCTCGCTGTTCGACGTCGCTCTGCACCAGACCTCCTATCCGGCGGTGTGGGCGATGAACGAGGGCCACCAGGTCGGCCGGCCGCCGCGCGGGGCCCACCCGTCGATCAGCCCGTCCCAGCGGGTGAAGACCCAGGACGGCTGGGGCATGCTGATGTGTCAGACCCAGCGGTTCTGGGAGGTCTGGTGCGACCTGGTCGGCCGGCCCGAGCTGAAGACCGATCCCCGCTTCGTCGACATGCCCGCGCGCCGCGCCAATCTCGACGCCCTGACCCCGATCCTCGACGCGATCATGGAGCAGCGGACCGGCGCCGAATGGATGACCTATCTGGGCGGCCGCGTGCCGTTCTCGCCGATCGCCGACCTGGCCGATGCGCTCGACAATCCGTTCGTGGCCGAGGTGGCGATGCGCGACCACATCGACCATCCGGCCCGGCCCCAGGGCCTGGACATGCTGGCCTGCCCGATCAGGATCGACGGCCAACGCATGCCCGCCGCCCGCGCTCCGGCCATGGGCGAGCACAACGACCTACTACTGGGGAAGCGCCAATGAAGCTCGACGGCGTCAAGGTTCTGGACCTGTCCCTGTTCCTGCCGGGTCCGATGCTGACCCTGATGATGGCCGACCACGGGGCCGACGTGATCAAGGTCGAGCCGGTCGGCGAGGGTGAACCGAGCCGCCACATCGGGCTCTCGACCAACGAACAGACCGTGTGGTTTCGCAACACCCATCGCGGCAAGCGCTCGGTGCAGTTGGATCTGAAGAGCCCCGAAGGCCAGGCCGCGTTCTGGGCGCTGGCCCAGGAGGCCGACGTGCTGGTCGAGGCCTTCCGGCCCGGCGTGGTCGATCGGCTGGGCGTCGGCTACGCGGCCGTGAAGGCGGTCAATCCGAGGATCGTCTACTGTTCGATCAGCGCCTTCGGCCAGACCGGCCCCTATCGCGACCGCCCGGCCCACGATCTGGCCGTCGAGGCTCTGGCGGGTCTCGTCGCGTTGAACGAAGGCCAGGACGGCAAGCCGGCCATGCCCGGCCTGATGGCCGCCGACGCCCTGGCCTCGCTGACGGCGTTGTCGGGCGTGCTGATGGCCCTGCTGCGCCGGGAGAAGACCGGCCAAGGCGACCATCTCGACGTCGCCATGCTCGACAGCCTGATGGCCTGGACGCCCAACGCCACCGGCCCGGTGTTCGCCGAGGATCGCGCCAACGTCCCCAAGGCCGAGCGCTCCTGGGGCGGGGCGGCGATGTTCAATCTCTACGAATGCGGCGACGGCCGGTGGATCGTACTGGGCGGCTCGGAGGTGAAGTTCGCGGCCAACCTGCTGGAGGCGCTGGGGCGGTCGGACCTGCTGGACTACGCCAGGCTGCCGCCCGGTCCCGGACAGGAGCCGCTGCGGGCGTTCTTCCGCGAGACGTTCAGCACACGGACCCAGGCTGACTGGGAGACGTGGTTCGAGGGGCGCGACGTCTGTTTCGCGCCGGTGCGGAGCCTGAAGGACGCCTTCGACGATCCGGCGGCGGCGGCGCGGGGGATGATCTCCAGGGATGCCGAGGGCAACGCGGTGGTGGGGACGCCGATCCAATTTCGCGAGGAGCCTGGAAAGGTTGAACCGAGAGCGCCGACTTTGGACGAGCACGCCGGCGAAGGCTGGCGACGAGGCTAGACGCCCGTGGCTCACCCACTTGCCCCCACCTGACCGCTTCGCGGTCTGTCCGCCCCCATTGGGGAGCGGAGGAGATCGTACCGCGCCCTCTTCCCCCTGTGGGGGAAGACGATCGCGAAGCGATCCGTAGGGGGCAAGTGTTCGGTGCAGAGCCTATCTAGCAGYCGCCACAGTCCTCACCGCCGGCGCGTTCTCCCACCCCCCGCCTAACGCCAGGAACAGGTTCACCTGATCCGCCGCCAACGCTCCATCCGACGCCGCCAGGGCCGCCTCGGCCGTGGCCAGGGTCCGCTGGGCGTCGAGGCCCGTCAGGTAGGGGCTCTTGCCGGCCCGATATAGCATCTGGGCTTGGCCCTCGGCCGTGGCCGCCTCGTCTCGGGCCGACTTCAGCGCCGCGTTGCGGTCCAGCTCGTGGGCGTAGACGGCCAGGCTGGTCTCGGTCTCGCGCAGGGCGTTCAGCACCGCGCCGTCGAACCGGGCCAGGGCCGCATCGGCGCCGGCTTCCGTGGCCCGGATACGGGCGTGCTCGCCCTCGCCCGGTAGGGTCCAGCTGATCAGCGACGACAGGCCCCAGCGGTTGGCCGGCGCGGTTCCGATGTCGGCCAACAGGCCAGTCGAGCCCGCGCCCAGGCCGAACGAGACGCTGGGATAGAGGGCGGYCGTGGCCACCCCGATCCGCGCCGTGGCCCCGGCCAGGCCGCGCTCGGCGGCGCGGATGTCGGGCCGGCGCTTCAACAGGGCCGCGCCGTCGCCGACCGGCAGCGGCTGGGACAGCTTCGGCGGGGCGACGCAGGCCTCGACCTGGCGCGGAAATTCGGCCGGGGTCTTGCCGGTCAGGGTCGCCAGCCGATACAGCGCCGCGCGGCGACGGCTCTCGAAGGTGGGGAGGGCGGCCCGCGACAGATCCAGCTGAGCCCTGGCGCGGGTGACGTCCAGGCTGGTCCCGCGACCGGCGGACACCAGCTTGCCGGTGACCTGCAGGCTGCGCGATTGCAGATCGACCGTACGCTGAGCGACAGCCAGTTCGTGACCGCTGGCGCAGGCCTCGACATAGGCGCGGGCGACGTCGGCGGCGACGCTGATCCGCGCCAGGTCCAGAGCCGCCTGGCCGGACTCCGCGTCGGCATGGGCGGCCTCCGAGGCGYGCTTGATCCGCCCCACCAGATCGACCTGATAGGAGACTCTCAGCCCGACGTCGGCCAAGTTCTCGACCGGCAGTTGCTCGGCCTTCAGAAACTGCTCGCCGGACTCCCGGGAGTGCATGGCCGCCGCCGAGGCGCCGACCGTGAACCCGCCGGCGTCATCGGCCTCGCTGGCCACGGCGTGGGCGCGGGCCAGGTTGGCGGCGGCGACCCGCAGGTCGGTGTTGGCGGTCAGGGCCTCCTGGACCAGGCCGTTCAGGATCGGGTCGTCATAGAGCTTCCACCAGCCTTCGGGCACGGGAGCCTGGCTGACGGCGGAGTTGGCGGACTCGATGAAGGCGCCCTGGGCCGTGGAGGCGTTGAGCTTGGCGGCCTCGGGGACCTTGTAGTTCGGACCCACCGTCGTGCAGGCGGCCAGGACCGACAGCGAGACGGCGGCGGCCATGATGCGAAAGGCGCTCATCGGCCGGCTCCGGTCGCCAAGCCACGCCGGTCCTTGCCGTCGAGACCCAACACCGCCACCGTCGCCGTGCGGCCGGCGATCATCCGCAAGTCGTCGGGCGTCTGGTCCAGGGCCACCCGCACCGGCACCCGCTGGGCCAGGCGCACCCAGCTGAAGGTCGGGTTGACGTTGGGGAGTAGGTTCGCGCCGGCCACGCGATCGCGGTCCTCGATGCCGGCGGCGATCGACTGAATGTGTCCCTTCAGAACGCCCGGCTCGCCCATCACCCGCACGCTGACCGGCATGCCGATCTTCAGGCCCGACAGCTTTGTTTCCTCGAAATAGCCCTCGACCCGGAACGAGCGGCTGTCGATCAGGGCCAGGACCGGCTTGCCCGCCGTGACATAGTCGCCGGTGCGCAGGGTCAGGTCCGACAGGAAGCCGTCGGTCGGGGCGTAGACCACGGTGCGCTCCAGGTTCAGCCGGGCGACGTCGCGGGCCGCGCCGGCCTGGGCCAGGGCGGCGTCGGCCTGCTCGACCTTGGCCGCGCTCTGCTCGGTGCTCTCGGCCGCGACCAACTCGCCTAGGGCCCGGTTGCGGACCAGTTCACGGCGGGCCTGGGACAGGGTGGCCCTGGCGGCGGCGACATTGGCGTCCGCTTGGCGCAGGGCCAGGGCGTAGCGTTCGCGGTCGACATGGAACAGCGGCTGGCCCGCCTTGACGGTCTGGTCGTTGACGGCCTCGACCCGGGTCACCAGGCCCGAGACGTCGGGGGCCACCTGGACCACGTCGGCGCGGACCCGGCCGTCGCGGGTCCAGGGATCGACCTGGTAATGGGTCCACAGGGCGCGTCCACCGACCATGGCGGCGGCGACGACGGCGGCGGTGACGGCGAAGCGGCCGATAGTCGGGAGAACGGTCTTCAGGTTGGGCATGGCTCAGACGATCGGCAGGGGGACCGCGATGACCGCGGCCCAGAGGATGACGAACAGGGCGGTGTCGAACAGCGCCGGGTGCCAGACGAAGCGGTAGGCGCCGGCCCAGGACAGCACCCGTCGCAGCACGAAGGCGGCGGCCAGGGCGATCAGGGCCGAGACGAGGACGGAGGACAGCAGGACGCCGTCGAGGTTGATCTCGCCGATCATCGGGCGGGCTCCACGACAGGGGACAGGTTCGGCGCGGGGGCGTCGGGGAACAGGTTGCGGCGCAGGCCGACCAGGCCGGTCACGCCCTGCACGGAGGCGTCCGCGGCGGCGTCACGCAGGGCGACATCAAGGCTCATCAGCAGGTCGGCGTCAGGCGGCGGGACGCGGCCGGCGGCCAGGGCGGCGAAGCGCTCGCCCACTCCGTCCAGCGCCGCGTCGAGACTGGCGCCGTTCAGATCCGGCCGGGCGCCCTGGACCGCGACCAGGTTCATGCCGACCCGCAGGTCGCGCAGGGCGTCGACGCCGATCAGGTCGCCGCGCGGATTGGGTTCGGCCAGCTTGGGGGTCAACAGGCCCAGGCGGTCGACCAGCACGCCGGCGAAGGCGGTGGGCTCCGGCGCGGCCTTGGCGCGGGCCAGGCGGGCGAGGCCCGTCCAGGTGCGGCCCAGCAGGCGCCGGGCGCTGGCGTCAGCGCCCATCGAGCGCAGCCCCGCCGTGACCATGATCGCCGCCAGCAGGCCGACGAACTGACCCAGATTAGCGTTCAGGAAGCTGGCGAAGTCGGCGCTGAAGCTCTCCTGCAGGGCCAGGGCGTTGGCGAAGCCCATGATCACCGCCAGGGCCGCGCCCATGGTCTTGGGGTTGGGAATGTACAGGCCCAGGAACACCAGCGGCGGGGCCATCACGGCCAGCAGCAGCGGGAAGCCGTCGATCGCCGGCAGCACGGCGAACATGTAGAGCGCGGCCAGCGGCAGGGAGAACAGCGAATAGAGGCCGAAGTTCTTGATGGCCGGAACGGGGTCGTCCATCGCGGCGAAGAAGCAGCAGAACACCGCCCCCATCACCGRAGCCGCCGCGCCGTCGCCCCAGCCGAAACCGATCCAGGCCACGCACGACAGCAGGATGGCGATCACCGCCGCCCCGCCCGACAGCAGGGCCAGGGGCAGGTCGGCATGCAGCTTGCGGCGGCCGGCCGTGGCGGCGGCGGTCTCCAGGGCCGGCGACAGCGGCGCGTCGGGATCGCACAGCCGGATCATCAGGGCGTGGGCCTCGCCCAGGGCCTGGACGGCCTCGGCCAGGCGCACCAGCAGGCTCTCGATCAGCAGGCCCGACCAGTCGACGCCGTCGCGTTCGGCGGCGAGCGCCTGCAGCCGCTCGACCAGGGCCAGACCGGGCTCGCGCGGGGCGCCGGTCTCGATCCAGACGGCGACGGCGTCCAGCGCCTCGCGGACGGCCGGATGGGCGACGTCCTTCAGCGCCTCCATGCGGTCGGCCAGGCCCGAGAGCAGCGGGATCAGCAGCAGCATGCGGTCATGGAAGGCCCGCACCGCGCCGGTGGTCTCGCGCAGCCGCGAGGTGTCGAACGGCAGGTGGACGGCCAGCAGGTGGATCTCGCTGGCGGCGGCGGCCAGGTGGCGGCGGTCGCGGTCCAGGGCGTCGGCGCCCCGGCCCTTCAGCACGTCCAGCGCCCAGCGGTCGGCCTCGCCCAGCCAGGCCGACAGGCGCTTGCGCAGCACCGTTCCCACGGGGCGCGGGAAGACCAGGCTATGGACCAGGGTGGCGCAGAGGATGCCCAGGCCGATCTCGATCACCCGCGAGACGGCGATCTCGAAGATCCCGCCGGGCTGGTTCACGGCCGGAAAGCCGATGATCGCGGCGGTGTATCCGGCCAGCATCAGGATGTAGGCGCGCGGCGTGCGGTCCAGCAGCGAGATGGTCAGGCAGCCGCCGACCCACAGGGCCATGGCCAGGCACAGCAGCACCGGGGCGTTGACCAGGTTGGGCACCATGGCCACCGCGGCGGCCGCGCCCAGCAGGGTGCCCAGCAGCCGGTAGACGGCCTTGGAGCGCACGGCCCCGGCCAACGGCTGGCTGACGATATAGGCGGTCGTCATCGCCCAGTACGGCCGGGGAAGGCCGAGGGCGAAACCGATATAGAGGGCGAGCATGGCCGCCGCGAAACTGTTCACCGAGAACAGCAGCGTCCATCTGTCGAGCTTGGGCATGGCGAAGCGGCTTCAGCCTTCCTCGGCCGAAGCGGCGGCGTCCAGCGCCGCCTCGAAGGCCGCGAAGGTGCGCACCGTGGCGGCCAGGTCCTCGGGACTGACGGTCGCCAGCAGCCGGGTGCGCAGTTCCTGGACGGCGTCCTCGACGACCACAGCCAGGGCGTCGCCCTCGGCGGTCAGGTGCAGGGTCTTGGCCCGACCGTCCTTGGGATCGTCGCGGCGCTCGACCAGACCGGCGGCGCACAGCTGGTCGAGGATGCGGACCAGGGACGGTCCCTCCACGCCAAGCTCCTCGGCCAAATGGCCCTGACGCATGCCGCCGCCCGACCGGGCGATGTGCAGCACCGGCAGGGCGCGGGCGTCCGACAGGTCGTGCTCGGCCAAGGCGCGGTTGACCTCGCGCCGATAGATCCGGGCCAGGCGCAGCAGCGAGCCGGTGAAGGTGCGTTCGTTGAGTAGGCGGGGAGACAGGGAAGATGAAACGGTCATGCGAACCCAGATAGGTAGCTTGCTATCGATATTAGATAGCATCCTATCTAGATTGCCGCAAGGCTTGGCCGGTGGACGATGACGCCGGGAATGGGCACAACTCCGCGTGACGCCTCCCGGTAGTTTGGGAGGCGCCGTCGGGGGTTACGCGTGGTCTGGCTTGGTATTCTCACTTTGGCGGCCTTCGCCTATGCCCTCTACCGCCGCGTGGAGACGCTGGAGGCCCAGGTCCGCGCGTTGGAAAGCCGGTCGGCCGCTATCCCGCCCGAAGACCACGCGCCGAAATCTGAGGCCTTGGTCATTCCGTCGGACGCCCCGTCGTCCAAGCCCGCCATGCCGACCTATCGGCCCGCCGCGATCCGGCCCGCCGCGCGGTCCGAAGCCCGGCCCTCCGTTTCACAGCCTATTTCGCCTCCGTACGCTCCGCCGTCGCCTTTCACGCCGCCCGTCCCCGCCTTCACCTGGGCCCAGGCCTCCACCTGGCTGGCCGAGAACGGGCTGGCCTGGCTGGGCGGCGGCGGGCTGGCGCTGGGCGGGTTGCTGCTGGTGGTCTACGCCGCTCAGCGCGGGGTGTTCACGCCGCCGTTCCGCATCGCCGCCGCCGCTATCCTGGGCTTGGCCATGGTCGCGGCCAGCGAGTGGATTCGTCGCCAGACCCAGGCGCCTGGCGGTCGCCACGCCCTGGCGGCGTCGGCCGCCGCCGGAGCTGGCGCGGTCACCCTGTATGGCGCGGTCTGGGCCGCCCACATCCTCTACGGTCTGATCCCCCTGCCCCTGGCCGCCGTGCTGGCCGTGGCGGTGTCGGGCGGCCTGCTGGGTCTGGCCTTGCTGCACGGCGAAGCCCTGGCCTTGCTGGCCTTGCTCGGCGCCTTCCTGGCCCCGGCAATCACCCGCGGCGGTCACTGGCCGCCCGTGACCCTGGACGCCTATCTGATCCTGGTCGCCGCCACCGGCGCGGCGATCACCGGCTTGCGCCGCTGGGGCGGGGCGGGCGTGGCGAGCCTGGGCGGCGTAGCGGTCTGGGCGCTGGTCGTGCTGTTCACCGGCAGGCCGATCGACGCCGCCGTCCTGATGGCGTTCGCCCTGGCGGGCCCGATCGCCGCAGTGCTCTGGCGTCGGATGCGCGAGCCTGACGAAGCCCCGCGGATCGATCTCTTCGCCCGCCTGCCGCTGATCGCCCTGATCGGGACCAGCCTGATCTCGC
>NZ_JBFTZS010000143.1:0-10110 GCF_056406675.1 Caulobacter sp. P1_B12_2
CGATCGACGTTTCCCCTCAGGCGGGCAGGATCAAAGTCGCCCGGAAGGGGCCGTCGGCGACTCCGACTGATCCTCGAACAGGCCGGTTTGAACTCCCAGCCCCGTCAACCCGCCTGTCCCGCCATCGCCCCCGCCCGACATGAGAGCCTTCTGAGCCCCGCCGCCAGACGCGATCCGATCGCCAAGGCCAGGCGGCCCCGCTCGGTTCCATCTCCATCGCCTGCTTGGGCCGGTACCAAGAGCCCTCCCCGTGATGGTGACCTGTTCAGTATGCGGCCGGTTTCAGCGCCGAGGGGATGTGACGCTGATTATTTTTCAAGGTTTTGGGATCGTTGGGGTTTTTCGCGGCGGCGGCGGGGATAGAGGCGGCTCAATCCCCTGAAATCACCCTCTCCCATGGGGAGAGGGAGGGGCCCAAGCGAAGCTTGGGAGGGTGAGGGGGTAAGAYGTCGGACGGCGTGCCGGCAGGGCGTCGGTGTGAAACCGGACAGGGTGTAACCTCTCACCCTCCCACCGCTWCGCGGCGGGCCCCTCCCTCTCTCYAWGAGAGAGGGTTCAAGCGTSCGCSCCCTCCGGCATCACCCCTGCCGCCCTCCGCCAACGGCGCGGCCCCATCCGAGGCGGATGGGCGGCATGCGTCAAGCAGACGTTCTGAAAGTCAGACAAGGGTGGTTGCCGGACGCCTCCTCGAGTCGCTTTGGCAGACGGTCTCGCTCGCCTCCAGCAAACCAACCTCTAGCTTGGGGCGCGGCGGGCTTGCAGGCGCGAAGCGTCTTGAGATGAAGGAAACCAGGACACTCCAGGCATGAATTTTACGCATGGCTCCCCAGAGTTTACGTCGATTGTCGGCTCTCGCCATAAGGCCTTCAATGCAGACATTGCTGAGGTCAGGCGCCCTGGGCCCGATGAACGCTCGTCGCCGACGAAGTGTCGGAGCCAATCAAAATCATGAGATTCTTCATCCGCGTCGCGCTGACCACCACTGTGCTGCTTGGCGTCAGCGGTCTCGCTCTGCAGCTGGCGCATTGCTTTGCCGGTCAACTGCCTCCCCTCTCGTTGGAGACCCCTCGGGCAACAGCGGCGCTCGACGCGTGGCCTGTCGGCGATACGGAGCGGGTTTGGTCAGCGCCCCATGGCCTGGTCCAGGAGCCTGTCTGGCCTGGCGAGCCCCCGAACATGGTCGGCGCGCAATCCGATCCAGAAAGCGTGCGCGTCGCCAAGACGCCCGACGCGCTCACGGGCGATCGATCCGAAACGGTGCTCAACGTTAGTCGTCCGACCATGACGATCTATCCGCCCAAGGGACGCAATACGGGCGCCGCCATCATCGTATTTCCCGGCGGCGGTTTTCGTGTGGTGGCGATCACGTTGGAGGGGACTGAAGTCTGCGATTGGATCACGGCACGGGGCGTGACGTGCATCCTGTCTAAGTATCGGGTGCCCGGCAGCAACCACTACTGGAACCCCCAGTGCCGCTGCGTCATTGACCCCAAGCCGCCCCGCGCGCTCCAGGACGCGCAACGAACGATCCGCCTCGTCAGGACGCGAGCTGCCAGCCTGGGCGTTGATCCGCACAAAATCGGCGTCATGGGCTTTTCGGCTGGAGGGTATCTGGTGGCCCAGACCAGCAACATCTTCGAGTCTAGTTACGCGCCGGTCGATGGGGCAGACCGAGTTAGCAGCCGCCCTGACTTCGCCATCGCTTTCTTTCCTGGGCATCTCTGCCGGAATGGCGACTTGGATCCCGGCATACGGGTCACCGAACGCACCCCACCGACCTTCTTACTTCAGTCCTGGGACGACCCAGTAGATCCCATCTGTAACAGCACACTGTATGCCCGAGCGTTGAATGACGCGAACGTATCGGCCGAAGTTCACCTATTCGCCCATGGCGGTCACGCTTTCGCGCTAAGGCGTAACCATTCGCCCGACACAGTCTGGCCCAGCCTGCTGGAAAACTGGCTGGCTCAGATCGGCATGCTGTCCAATCCGCCACGGTAGCCCTGCCATTGCTTTATTCATCTAGGCTTGAGCTTGGCCAAGCTTTTGAATGTCGGCGTTTCGCCCGACCATCAGGGTCAGTTACGGGTGGATGGTCCTTCTGCCGGACACTCCCTCTCTCGAAGAGAGAGGGCGTTTATGAGCGTCCGCTCAGGGTCGAAAGCCGACGCTTGCGGACACGCCCGGGTCGAACCCCTAGTCCGCCCGCCAGTCGCCGGACTTGCCGCCGGTCTTCTCGACCAGGCGCACGGTCTCGATGACCATGCCCTTCTCGGCGGCCTTGAGCATGTCGTAGATCGTCAGGCAGGCCACCGAGACGGCGGTCAGGGCCTCCATCTCGACCCCCGTCTGGCCCTTCAGCTTGACCCGGGCCATCACCGCCATCCCGCCCTCGGCCGGCTCGACCGAGACCTCGACCTTGGACAGCGCCAGGGGGTGGCAGAGCGGGATGAGGTTTGATGTTTGCTTGGCCGCCATCACCCCGGCGATCTCGGCCACCGCGCGCACGTCGCCCTTGCGGCCGGTTCCGGACACGGCCAGCTCGAGGGTCGAAGGGCGCATCCGCACGAAGCCGACGGCGATCGCCTCACGGACCGTCTCGGCCTTGTCGGAGACGTCGACCATGCGGGCGCGGCCCTGGTCGTCGATGTGGGTGAGACGGGTCACTGTTCCAGCAGTCCTATTGCTCTAGGAGTCGGGGCATCAGTTCGACCATGTTGCAGGGCTTGTGGCGACTGTCGAGCTGGGCCGAGATGACCTTGTCCCAGCCGTCCTTGACCGCGCCGTTGCTGCCCGGCAGGCAGAAGACGAACACCCCGCCGATCAGGCCGGCCGTGGCGCGGCTCTGCAGGGTGGACAGCCCCACCGAAGCGTAGCTGACCAGGTGGAACACCACCGAGAAGCCGTCGATCTTCTTGTCGAACAAAGGCTCCAGGGCCTCGACCGTGACGTCGCGGCCGGTAAGGCCGGTGCCGCCGGTGCTGACGACGGCGTCGACCTGACCGCCGGCGATCCAGTCGCGCACGGTCTGGCGGATCGTCTCGATGTCGTCTCGGACCACCGCCCGCCCGGCCAGTTCGTGGCCGGCGGCCTTCACGCGGTCGATCAGCAGCTGGCCGGAGGTGTCGCTGGACTCGTCGCGGGTGTCCGACACGGTCAGGATCGCCACGCGCACCGGCTTGAACGGAAGCTCCGGCTTGACGCCGCCGCCTGGGGTGAGACCGGTTGCCGACATGCTCTCTCCTAATCCCAGCGCTCGGCGTCGGTCCTATCCTGAGCCGTCGGCTCGATCCAGCGGTCGCCGTCCGGGCCGTGCTCCTTCTTCCAGAAGGGCGCGCGGCTCTTAAGGTAGTCCATCAGATAGTCGCAGGCCTGGAACGCCGCGCGGCGATGGCCGGCGGCCGTGGCCACGAAGACGATCGCCTCGCCTGGCGCGACCCGCCCCACGCGGTGGACGATGCGATAGTCGTGCAGGCCGAACCGCGCCTTCGCCTCTTCGGCGAAGGCGGCGATCGCCGCGTCGGTGAAGCCGGGATAGGCCTCCAGCTCCAGGGCCACGGCCTGGCCCTGCTCGGCCCGCGCCAGGCCGACGAAACTGGCCACCGCGCCGGTCTCGTCGCGGCCGGCGCAGAAGGCGGTCAGCAGGGCGCCGGGCTCGAAGGCCTCGGCGGTCAGGCTGACGGATGGAACGGTCGTCATCCGCCGCTCATCGGCGGCAGAAAGGCCACCTCGGTCGCGGCGACCAGGGCCGCTTCGCCCCGGACGATGGCCTTGTCGACCGCCACCTGCACGCCGGGGCCGCCCAGCGCTTCGGCCAAGCCCGGATCGTCGGCGGCCAGGGCGGCGTGCAGAGCCGCCAGGGACGCGGCCTCGACCGAGCGGTCGCGCCAGCCGGCCTGATCGGCCAGGCGTCCAAACAGCAGCACTCGGGCCATGACTAACCGCCCGTCGTCGACATGTGGCGCGCCACGGCCGGCCGGGCGGCGTCGATGTGGAAGTCGTGGCCCTCGGGCTTGGCGCCGATGGCCGCGAAGATCGCCCGCTCCAGTCCCGCCTCGTCGGCCCCGCTCCGGATCACCGCCCGCAGGTCGCTGGCGTCGTCGCGGCCGAGGCAGGTGTGCAGCGTGCCGGTGCAGGTCAGGCGGACCCGATTGCAGGCCTCGCAGAAATTGTGGCTCAACGGGGTGATCAGGCCCAGCCGCCCGCCGGTCTCCTCGACCCGGACATAGCGGGCCGGACCGCCGGTGGCGTAGGCCAGGTCCGTCAGGGTCCAGAACGAGGCCAGGTCGCGGCGGACGTCCTTCAGCGACAGGTACTGGTCGGTGCGGTCCACATCGACCTCGCCCAGCGGCATGGTCTCGATCAGGGTCATGTCGGCGCCCAGGCCGTGCGCCCACTGGATCAGGGCCGGCAGTTCGTCGGCGTTGTCGTGCTTGAGGGCCACGGCGTTGATCTTGACCTGGATGCCGGCGGCCAGGGCCGCGTCGACCCCGGCCAGCACCTTGGACAGGTCCCCGCCCCGGGTCAGCTTGCGAAACAGATCGGGCTTGAGCGTGTCGAGCGAGACATTGATCCGCCGCACGCCGAGCCGAGCCAGGTCGACGGCATGGCCCGCCAGCTGGGTGCCGTTGGTGGTCAGGGTCAGTTCGTCCAGGGCGCCGCTCGCCAGGTGCCGCGACAGCCGCTCGACCAGGGTCATGATCCCCTTGCGGACCAGGGGCTCGCCGCCGGTCAGCCGCAACTTGCGTACGCCCAGGCTCACGAAGGTCGAGGCCAGGCGATCCAGCTCCTCGAGCGACAGAACCTCCGCCTTCGGCAGGAAGGTCATGTGCTCGGCCATGCAATAGGTGCAGCGCAGGTCGCAGCGGTCGGTGACCGAGACGCGCAGATAGGTCACCGCGCGACCGAAGCCGTCGATCAGGCGTGGAGAACGGATGACCGCTTGCGCGGGGCTGGCGTCATAGGGCGTCATGTCTGTCTGTAAGATAGGCGCGAGACGGCATGGCGGAAAGAAAAAGCGCGCGGTGCGACGCCGTGATCCTGGCGGCGGGGTCCGGGCGCCGCTTTGGCGGGCGCAAGCTGGTCGCCCCGTTCGACGGTCGGCCGCTGCTGGCGGGCGCCCTGGACGCCGCCTTCGCGGCCCCCGCGCGCCGGGTGCTGCTGATCACCGATGGCGATCCGGATCTCGCCAGGATCGCCCGCGACCATGCCGGGGCGCTGGGGCGCGGCGACGATCTCGACATCGTCGTGGCCGCCGACGCCGGCGACGGCATGGGCGCTTCCCTGCGGACGGCCATCGAGGCCTTGCCTCCGGATTCGGTGGGCGTCTTCGTGTTCCTCGGCGACATGCCGCGCATCCCGCCCGGCCTGGCGCGAGACCTGGCCCGCTCGCTCGTCCCGGGCGTCGACGCCGTCGCGCCGCGCTTCGCGGGGCGGCGCGGGCATCCGGTGCTGTTCGGAAGGGCTTGTTTTCCCGCCCTGCGAGCGTTGGGCGGCGACGTCGGCGCACGCGAGGTGCTTGCCGCGATCGGCGAACGGCTGGCCCTGGTCGAAAGCGCGGCGGCCGGCGTGCTGTTCGATGTCGATCGTCCCGAGGACCTTGCCCGCTAGACGATCAGGACGGCGCGTGGCGCCGGCGCTCGGCGGTCCAGGTCCCAAACGCGACGCAGGCCAGGAGCCCGTAGCTCCAGACCGCCATGCTGGCCCTCAGGGTGTTGATGGTCACCCGAAGATCGATCATGACCGCGACGTGGGAGGCGACGATGATCGCCAGGAAGGCCGAGGCGACGATCGTCCAGAGCCGGCGGGTCCGCATCGAGATCCAGATGAAGATCACCATGGTCGAGATGTCGATCGCCAGGACGCCGTAGTCGGCGTTGATGGTGTCGCGGCTTTGGATCAGCAGAGACCCCAGCCAGGAGGCCAGAAGCGCCGCGCCGCTCCAGCGCGCGGGCTGATCGCCGCGCCACATCGCCAGTCCACAAATCAGGACGGCCAGGATCAAGGAAACAAGTGTGTGGATCTGCAAGGTCATGGCGCCCGATTAAGATCGGGCGCCACCATGCCTCAGACGCGAATCCCAGAGAAGCAACCTCAGGTCGGTCAATGCCGGGTCCGACGGCCTTCCCACAGGATTGTCTTCACTTCCTCGATGATGCTCAGCGCGCCGTCGGTGTCGCCGGCTTCATCGAGAGCGACCAGTTGGGGCATCAGCACCGACAGGATCCGGCGCTGCACCGGCCCGAGGGTGCGCAGATGTTGACGGAATTCATTCAGCTCATCGGCCGTGGAATCCTGCTGCTGCGGCTGGACGATCTGTGCGGTGCTCATTGCAGGTCATCTCTCATGGGTCGAAGGACGGCTGGCGCCGTGGACGGACGAGGGGAAAACCGGGATCAGGCGGCGAGACCGCCGGGGACGGCATGCAGTCCGCTGGTGCGCGGCGTTTCCGGTCCCTTGTCGAGATCGCCGACCGCCAGGGCGCCGCAGCCGATCTGGGTGCGAACATTGGCCAGGGCGCTGTGGGTCTCGATGATGGTCCGACGGGCGGAAACGATGTGGGCCAGGGTCTCGCCGAGATTGGCGACGGCTTCCTGCCCGATCACGGCCGACAGGCGCGTCTCGAGCCGGAGGGAGGGCAGCAGGCCCATCAGTTCGGCGGTTTCGCGCAGGGCGGCGTCGATCGCGGCTTCAGCGCGCATCAACTTTTCAGCGCCGGCTCGGGCGGCTTCGGTACGTTTCATGGCATGACTCTCCCGGTCGCACGGGTCCCCCCCGCACGTTCAAGTCGATGAAATGTTTCTGGAAATTCGGCGTCAGTGCGCCGGAGGCGGGCTCCAGCCCTCGCGGAACCGCTGAAGGGCGTAGAGGAATTCATGGGCGCCCATCGTGACCGTCCCGAGCAGGATTCCGCCCAGGGTGGCGACCGCGAGGATCAGACCCAACCACTGCAAGGGCGTCAGGTCATCGCGCCAGCTCCTTCCATACGAAGCGGCGTGTCGTCCGCCAGGAAGGCCGTCGCGGCCAGCACTCTCAGGAGCAGCTTGCCAGGCGGATCGCCCGCCGCCTGCGCCTTGCGCAGCGCCGAGACCGTCTCCTCCACCAGTCGCCCCCGTTCCGGCGTTCCCGCCATCAGGGTCAGGCCCTCTTCCAGGGACTGCCAACTTGCGATGAAGAAGGCCGAGGCCGGGTTCGGAGTGTTCGCGGAAGATTTCGTCATGGCTGCTCTCGCTGTTGAAGCGAGAAGAGACCTCTGACCGGGCCGTGGCTAGCTCGGCCGATTGCCTACGGTAGTCATTACCGGGGTCGGTTTCCCAGGCGATGAACGCCAAGGCGGCGTCGCGGCGGTTCAGACCGGCCAGGCGGCGCCGTGCGCTGAGCACGTGCATCTCGACGGTCTTGGGCGAAAGCCGCAGCAGGCGGGCGATTTCCTTGGACTGTCGATGCTGAGCGATAAGCCGCAGAATCTCTCGCTCGCGAGGAGTCAGCCGCTCGAAGCTCAGGTTGTCGCCGGAGTCCACCATGCCGCTAAAATGGTTCGGCGCTCGCCTTACGTCCAGCAAGACTTGACTGATCGCGTCACCAGAGGGCGCGTTACGTCAAAACCGCATCGAATTTCGCTACGTCCAGCGCTCTCTATTATCGATTGTGAGGCTCTCAGGCCGGGGCGCGAACGAAGGGCAGGCGGCTGGTCGGGATTTTGGAAATCGCCAGCAGCGCGTTGGCCACCGCCGGGGCGATGACCGGCGTGCCCGGCTCGCCCACGCCCGTCGGTGGATTGCCGGACGGCACGATGTAGGTCTCGACCGTCGGCGCCTCGTTCATCCGCAGCACGCGGTAGGTGTCGAAATTGCTCTGGTCGACACGACCGTCCGTCAGGGYGATCTCGCCGTACAGCGCCGCCGACAGGCCGTAGCAGGTTCCGCCCTCCATCTGCGCGGCGACCTGGTCAGGCGAGACGGCCACGCCGCAATCGATCGCCGTGACCACCCGGCCGACTCGGGGCTGGCCGTCGACGAGCTTGACCTCGGCGACCTGGGCGACCACCGAGCCGAAGCATTCGTGCACCGCCACGCCGCGCGTGAAGCCGGCCGCCGGCGTCGGGCCGGCCTTCTCGACCGCCAGGTTCAGAGCCGCCAGGTGGCGCGCGCCGTCGGGGCCGATCTTGGCGTAGAGCGTGCGGCGATAGTCGACCGGGTCCTTGCCGGCCTTCAGCGCCAGCTGGTCGATGGTGTGCTCCATGACRAAGGCGGTGTGGGTCGCGCCCACCGATCGCCACCACAGGACCGGCACGCCGCCCTCGGGCGTGGCCAATTGGGCGTCGACGATCGGCGTCGCCTTCAGATAGGGCGAGCCCGACGTCCCCTCGATCGCGGTCTGGTCCGGCCCCTTCGAGGGCATCGGCGCGTCCTTCATGATCGACTGGGTGACGATCCGGTGGCGCCAGGTCGCTGGATACCCGTCCTTGTCCAAGGTCACCCGCACGGCGTGGTGGACCAGCGGCCGGAAGTAGCCGGCGCGCATGTCGTCCTCGCGGGTCCAGATCAGCTTCACCGGTCGTCCGTGGCCGACCTTCTGGGCGATGGTCACGCATTCGGCCACGTAGTCGGACTGAAAATTGGCCCGCCGTCCGAAAGAACCGCCGGCGTAGAGGGTCTCGATCTCGACCGAGCCCGGCAGGGTCTTGACGACCTTGGCGGCGTTCATCTGGTCCAGGGTCTGGGCCTGGGAGCCGTGGATCAGCTTGACCTTGCCGCCGTCGACCACGGCGACGCAGTTCATCGGCTCCATGGTGGCGTGGGCCAGGTAGGGGAAGTCGTAGGTGGTCTCGAAGACCTGGGCCCCCTTTCCCGCCGAAGCGGCCGCGGCGTCGCCCTTGGAGTCGAAGGCCTGCCATTTCAGGTCGGCGGGGCCCTTGCCGGCGGCGATGTCGCGCCATTGCTGGGCGATGGTCTCGGAGCTTCGGGTTTCGGCCTTGGCTTCGTCCCACTCGACCTTGAGGGCCTCGCGGCCCATGCGGGCGGCGTAGGTGGTGTCGGCGACAACCGCGACTCCGGTCGAGATCTCGTAGACGTCGACCACCCCCGCCACCTGCTTGGCGGCGTCGGCGTCGAAGCTCTTCACGTTCGCGCCGAACCGGGGCGGGTGGGCGACCATCGCCACCAGCATGTCGGGCAGCTGGACGTCCTGGGTGTAGCGGGCCGAGCCGTTGGCCTTGATCAGGCTGTCCTTGCGACGCGCCCGATCGGTTCCGATCAGGGTGAAGGTCTTGGGGTCCTTCAGGGTCGGGTTCTCGGGCGGCGTCACCTTGGCGGCGTCGGCGATCAGCTCGCCGAAGCCCGCGCTCCTGCCGCTGGCGTGGCCGACCATCCCGTCCTTGACGGTGACCTGGCCGACCGGGACGTTCCACCGGGTCGCCGCGGCCTGCACGAACATCGCCCGCGCGCCGGCCCCGGCCTTGCGCAGCTGCTCCCACGAGTTGGAGATCGCCGACGAGCCGCCGGTCAGCTGGATGCCCGCGTTGCTGTTGGCGTAGAGCTTGGCGTTCGCCGGGGCGTGGACCACCTTGACCCGGTCCCAGTCGGCGTCCAGCTCTTCGGCGACGATGGCCGCGAGGCCGAAGTGGCTGCCCTGGCCGAATTCGATGTGCTTGGACAGCACGGTCACCGCACCGTCCGGATCGAACTGGATGAACGGCCCGAAAGCCCCGGGCTCGACCTTCGACCCGGCGCTCATCAGGTCGGCGGGCGAGCAGCCGACCAGCAGGGCGCCGCCGACCAGCGTCGCCCCGACCACGACGTCGCGACGGCTGACGGCGTCCTGGCGCCGCAACTTCTCGAACGGCCCGTTCATTGACCCAGCCCTCGGCCGGTCGAGCCCGAGGCGGCGGCGATCTCTTCGTCGATATCGTTCGAGGCCGCCGGCTTGCCGCCGCCCTGGGCGGCGGGCGCCGCGACCACTGGGGCCGCGACCAGACCGGCGGCGTCCTTGATGGCGGCGCGAATGCGCTGATAGGTGCCGCAGCGACAGATGTTGCCGCTCATGGCGTTGTCGATGTCCTCGTCGCTGGGCGACTTGGTCTGGGCCAGCAGGGCGGCGGCCGACATGATC
>NZ_JBFTZS010000144.1:0-10076 GCF_056406675.1 Caulobacter sp. P1_B12_2
CCGTCGCGCACCGTGGTCGTCAAGGGCAGCCCCGCCGAAGTGGTGGCGGGCCTCACCCGCCTGACCAAGTTCCTGCGCGGCAAGCTGGCCAAGACCATCGACATGAAGTTCACGCCCGAGCTGAAGTTCCTGCACGACGAGACCTTCAACTCGGCCACCTACATGGATCGCCTGTTCGCGGATCCTCGCGTGGCCCAGGACGTACGCCGCCTCAGCGACGTGGCGCCCGAAGAAGACCTGGCCGACGAGCAAGACTGATGGCCCGCCGCAAGAAGGGCGACGCCATCTCGGGCTGGATCTGCCTCGACAAGCCCTACGACCTGACCTCGACCAGCGCCGTCTCCCGCGTGCGCCGGGCGTTCAACGCCCAGAAGGCGGGTCACGCCGGCACGCTGGACCCCCTGGCCACCGGCATCCTGCCGCTCGCCCTGGGCGAGGCGACCAAGACCGTCCCGTTCCTGATGGACGCCGACAAGGCCTATCGCTTCATGATCCAGTGGGGTCGCTCGACCACCACCCTGGACCGCGAGGGCGAGACGACCGAGGCCAGCGACGTGCGCCCGACCCGCGAGGCGGTCGAGGCCGCGCTTCCCGCCTTCATCGGCGAGATCGACCAGATCCCGCCGAACTATTCGGCCATCAAGGTCGACGGCGAACGGGCCTATGATCTGGCCCGCGAGGGCGTCGAGTTCGAGCTGAAGACCCGCAAGGTCACCGTCCATGCCTTGCGTGTCAGCGCGGCGCCGGACGTCGATCACATCGAGCTGGAGATGGAATGCGGCAAGGGCACCTATGTCCGCGCCGTGGTCCGCGACCTGGCCGCCGCGCTCGGCGCCTGTGGACATGTCGACCAGCTTCGCCGGACGCGAGTCGGCCGGTTCACCGAGGAATCCGCGATAGGCCTGGAAACCCTGGAGAATTTAAGCTATGAGGCGCGCCTGTCGGAGGCATTGCTTCCGGTCGAGACCGCGCTGGACGACATCCCGGCGCTGGCCGTGACCGATGAAGACGCCTTCCGGCTTGCGCAAGGACGCGCCATCGTTCTGCTCCCAAGGCAGGTGGAATCGCTGAAAGCCGTGCTCACGCCCGGCGATCGCACCGTTTCCGCCATGTCCGGACAGAGGTTGGTGGCCTTGTGCGAGATGCGCGCCGGTTCGCTCAATCCGGTGCGGGTCTTCCAACTCACCTGAGCGGAGACAACACGATGTCGATCACTGCCGAGCGCAAGACCGCTCTTATCGCCGAACACGCCCGCACCGAGGGTGACACCGGCAGCGCCGAAGTCCAGGTCGCGATCCTCTCCGAGCGCATCGCCAACCTGACCGAGCACTTCAAGACCCACAAGAAGGACAACCACAGCCGTCGTGGTCTGTTGATGATGGTTTCCCAGCGTCGCAGCCTCCTCGACCACCTGAAGAAGTCCGATCTGGGCCGTTACACGGCTCTCATCGAAAAGCTGGGTCTGCGCCGCTAGTTTAGGCGCACTTCGGCCGCCCCSKTCACGCGGGGCGGCCGAACGCATTTCTAGCCCTCGTTTCAAGACAGGCTGAAACGAAGGGCCGCTACGGTTTCCGCATCTTAGCGGGGCCGAATTGTACGTCCGAGGATCACGATCATCGGGAGCCTGTCGAACTGGATGAGGAAACATCGGGACCGCCCTTCGGCCGCCCGCCCCTGTCCGTCCTGAAGGAAATGGGTCCTTCGGAACCGAAAGAAGCAAAAATGTTCGATATCAAGCGCAAGACGATCGAGTGGGGCGGCAAGACGCTGGTCCTCGAAACCGGTCGCATCGCCCGTCAAGCCGACGGCGCCGTTCTGGCCACCATGGGCGAAACCGTCGTCCTGGCCACCGCCGTGTTCGCCAAGAAGGCCAAGCCGGGTCAAGATTTCTTCCCGCTGACCGTCAACTACATCGAGAAGACCTACGCCGCGGGCAAGATCCCGGGCGGCTTCTTCAAGCGCGAAGGTCGTCCGTCGGAAAAGGAAACCCTGGTTTCCCGCCTGATCGACCGTCCGATCCGCCCCCTGTTCGTCAAGGGCTTCAAGAACGAAGTCCAGGTCGTCTGCACCGTGCTGCAACACGACCTCGAGAACGATCCCGACATCGTCGCCATGGTCGCCGCCTCGGCCGCCCTGGTGATCTCCGGCGCCCCGTTCATGGGCCCGATCGGCGGCGCCCGCGTGGGTTACGTCAACGGTGAATACGTGCTGAACCCGACGCTCGACGAGCTGAAGGAAAGCAAGATGGACCTGGTCGTGGCCGGCACCGCCGACGCCGTGATGATGGTCGAATCCGAAATCCAGGAGCTCTCGGAAGAGATCGTCCTGGGCGGCGTCTCCTTCGCCCACAAGTCGATGCAGGCCGTGATCGACGGCATCATCGAACTGGCCGAACACGCCGCCAAGGAACCCTTCGACTTCCAGCCGGAAGACACCGACGCCCTGAAGGCCGAAGTGAAGAAGGCCGTCGGCAAGGACCTGGCGGAAGCCTACACCATCCGCGCCAAGGGCGACCGCGTCTCGGCGCTGTCGGCCGCCAAGGCCAAGGCCACGGAAAAGTTCGCCAAGAGCGACACCAATCCGGCCGGCATCGACCCCCTGAAGCTGGGTTCGGTGTTCAAGGAACTTGAAGCCGACATCGTCCGTCGCTCGATCCTCGACACCGGCATCCGCATCGACGGCCGCACCGTCGACAAGGTCCGTCCGATCCTCGGCGAAGTCGGCATCCTGCCGCGCACCCACGGCTCGGCCCTGTTCACCCGCGGCGAGACCCAGGCGATCGTGGTCGCCACCCTGGGCACCGGCGACGACGAGCAGTTCATCGACGCCCTGGAAGGCACCTACAAGGAATCCTTCCTGCTGCACTACAACTTCCCTCCCTTCTCGGTCGGCGAGACCGGTCGGATGGGCAGCCCCGGCCGCCGCGAAATCGGCCACGGCAAGCTGGCCTGGCGCGCTCTGCGCCCGATGCTGCCGGCCAAGGAAGACTTCCCCTACACCATCCGCCTGGTCTCCGAGATCACCGAGTCGAACGGCTCGTCCTCGATGGCCACGGTCTGCGGCAGCTCGCTGGCCATGATGGACGCGGGCGTTCCGCTGATCCGTCCGGTCTCGGGCATCGCCATGGGCCTGATCCTCGAAAAGGACGGCTTCGCCGTTCTGTCCGACATCCTGGGCGACGAAGATCACCTGGGCGACATGGACTTCAAGGTGGCCGGCACCAGCGAGGGCCTGACCTCGCTGCAGATGGACATCAAGATCGCCGGCATCACCGAAGAGATCATGAAGCAAGCGCTGGCCCAGGCTAAGGGCGGCCGCGAGCACATCCTCGAAGAGATGAACAAGGCGATGGACGCGCCTCGTGAAGAGGTCGGCGACTACGCCCCGAAGATCGAGACCATCACCATCCCGACCGACAAGATCCGCGAAGTGATCGGCACCGGCGGCAAGGTGATCCGCGAGATCGTCGCCACCACCGGCGCCAAGGTCGACATCAACGACGAAGGCACCGTGAAGGTGTCGGCTTCGGACGCCGACAAGATCAAGGCCGCCATCGACTGGATCAAGTCGATCACCCAGGAAGCTGAAGTCGGCGCGATCTACGACGGCAAGGTCGTGAAGGTCGTCGATTTCGGCGCCTTCGTGAACTTCTTCGGCGCCAAGGACGGCCTCGTCCACGTCAGCCAGATCAGCAACGAACGCGTCGCCAAGCCGTCGGACGTGCTGAAGGAAGGCCAGATCGTCAAAGTGAAGCTTCTCGGCTTCGACGATCGCGGCAAGACCAAGCTGTCGATGAAGGTCGTCGACCAGGAAACCGGCGAAGACCTGTCCAAGAAGGAAGCCGTCACCCCGGAGGAAGCCGTCAACACCTGAGGGTGATGACGTCTCCATCGTGAGGCTTCAAGCAGCGGGCGGCTCCGAAAGGGGCCGCCCGTTTTGCGTTTCCGTTCAAAGGGGTTAGCTTAACCATAGGCGTTGGGGGACGCTTCGGATGAGCGACGATTCAACACGGGTTCACTGCGAACGCCATGGGCTGCAGAAACCCACCTTCGTGTGCCGACACCTGGTCTCGGGCGTGGGGCTGGGCTTCGTCGAGCCCAGCGGTCCGCAGGACGAGGACGCGTCGGACGAACAGGCGGCCTGGTGCGACCACTGCGAGCAGGCCCGGCTGGCCGGCGGCGGATGGACCGCTCAGTCCGAGGCCGAGGCGGGGATCACCCTGATCTGCGGCGCGTGCTTCGAGGCCTCGCGGGCCCGCAACAGCCGCTGGACGGCCGTGTCGCGCCGCTGGGGCTATTCCTGATCCGGGGCGGGCCTAGCGCTTCGGCGTCACCTTCACCACCGCATCATCCGGCGCGCCATTGCCGCCTCGGCAGGCGCCCAGCTTGAACTCCAGGTCCATGCAGACCCAGACCTCGGTCAGGCGGCCTTCCTTGACCCGGACGTTCAGGCCGTCGGCCGTCATGCCGCGATTGCGCTTGAGGAAGGCCCGGCGGATCTCGCCGGCGGTCATCGTCCCCGACGGAGCCGGTTTGAGATCCGGCACGTTCAGGCGCTCGCGGACCTCGCGGGCCTTCTTGAAATAGGCCTCGGGCGTGTCCCACTGGCAGGTGCCGTGCGCCTGCCACTCGTGCTGCTGCAGCCAGGGCGAGGGGGTCATGCACAGATTGGCCATCACCGTGGCGGCGCTCATCGGGGGGCTGGGACGGCAATAGCGCGGGTGGATCTTGTCCGGTCCGTTGGGCCACAGGCCGTGCACAGTGAAGCCGAAGCTGTTGGTGTCGCACTGGATGACCTTGTTCGATTCCGGGATGCCCGCGCGGCAGGCCTCGGGCGACCAGAACAGCGCCAGCAGGTAGGCGGCCGTCGGCACGTCGGTGTGGATCTCGCGAGCGGGCGGAACCTCGGCCGGGGCCGGGATCACGCTGGGCGGGATCGCGCAGGATTTCAGACTGGAGGCCTGGGCGGCGCCGGCCAGGGCCAGGGCGGCGAAGAGGCCGATCAGGGTCTGGGTGGTCTTGGACGACGACATGGGCGACTCCGGAGCTTACGGTCCCTTGTCTAGCATGGCTTGGCGCTCCCAAAACCCGCTGATCCCGGCTGGGAGCGGATGTAGATTACCGCCGCGCCTCGGTCGCCATCCGCACCGCCAGGCCGCCCAGCACCGTGGCCATCAGCCAGCGCTGGATCATGGCGAAGCTGGGCCGCGTGGCCAGGAAGGTCGCGATCGTGCCGGCGGCTAGGCAGATGCAGCCGTTGACCGTCAGGCTGATCAGGATCTGGCTGCCGCCCAGGGCCAGGGACTGGCCGAAGATCGCGCCCCGGTGCGGGTCGATGAACTGCGGCAGCAGCGACAGGTAGAGCATCGCGGCCTTGGGGTTCAGCAGGTTGGTCAGGAAGCCCATGCCGATCAGCTTGGCCGGGCTGTCCTTGGGCAGCTCGCGCACCTGGAAAGGCGAGGCGCCGCCCGGCTTGATCGCCTGCCAGGCCAGCCACAGCAGATAGAGCGCCCCGCCGAACCGCAGGACGTCGTAGGCGATGGGCGCGGCCATCAGCAGGGCGGTGATGCCCAGGGCCGCGCAGACCAGATAGACGATGAAACCCGCCGCCGTGCCGACCAGCGATACGATCCCGGCCCAGCGGCCCTGGCAGATCGAGCGGCTGACCAGATAGATCATGTTGGGCCCGGGGGTCAGGGCCATGCCCAGGCAGACGAGACAGAAGGCGATCCAGGCCTTGGCTTCGGGCATGGGCGAGCTCCGCTTGCGAAAGATCGGCGCCCCTGGAAATCCCAGTCGCGCGAACGCCAGCTCTGTACACCGGTTCGCGGCCAAGGTTKAGGCCAGCTTTCCTGAACCGCCTCGCCAAGGCCGGTCGAAATCKGACACGTGGTCGGCGAACAATGATCGCCGACGCCAACCATAAGTTTACCCTTCAGCTTCACCATCCCCGCTTCCGTCCCTGGAGCCGCGATGACCTCGCCTTCGAAAACCCCGCGGCTGAGCGACGCCGAGAGCGCGCAGTGGTTCTTCGACCACTCGCACGATCTGTTCGCCGTGGTGTCGAGAGGTCGGTTCGCCACGGTCAACGAGGCCTGGACGCAGGTGACCGGCTGGACCCGCCAGGACCTGATCGGCCAGCCCGCCCTGCGTTTCGTGCACCCGGAGTCGCGCCAGGACTTCGTCGAGACCGCGGGTCTGATCCGGGCCTCCGGCGAGGCCGCCAATCGCCTCAAGGTGATCTGCAAGACCGGCGGCTGGGTTTGGCTGGAGGGGCGCTCGCGCCTGGGACCCAACGGCGAGATGATCGGCGCCCTGCGCGACGTCACCGCCGATACGGCCCGTCGCGCCGAGATCGCCGCCGCGCGCCAGACCCGGGATCTTCTGGCGTCGTCCGCCGGCGTGGGGATGTGGAGCTACGAGCCGCACGAGAAGTTCATCGAGTGGTCGCGCGATCTGTTGGAGGCCACGGGCCTGGGGTCCGAGACCATCGCCCGTCCCGAGCAGTTCTACGATCGGCTGGACCCGGCCGAGCGCGAGACCCTGGCCGAGGCGTTCGACCGCGCCGTGCGCACGGGTGTGGGCGGGACGATCGAGCACCGGCTGCGTGGGGCCGGCGGGCAGTGGTTCACCTATCGCGCCACGTTCCGCACCGAGCCTCGCGCCGACGGCCTATTCGCCCTGAAGGGCATCTCCCAGAACGTCACCGACGTGGCCCGCACCCGTGACGCGGCGGTCTGGGGCGAGCGCCAGGCCCGCCGGCTGGTGGAGGAGGCCCCGTTCGCCGTGGCGCTCTATGACTGCGACCTGCGCCTGCAGGTGGTCAGCCCGCGCTTTCTCGAGATCTTCCAGGCCACCGAGGCGCAAGTCATCGGCCGCACCCTGCACGAGCTGACGTCCGGGACCCGCAAACGCTTCGTCCGGGCCGTCGAGCGCGCCCYGACCGGCGAGACGGTGGTGCGGCGCGAGGACCAGCTTCACGATGGTCTCGGCCGCAGCCACACCCTGCGCTGGGAGGCCCGCCCCTGGCGCGACGCCGACGGCGAGATCGCGGGCGTCATCACCTACATGGACGACGTCACCGCCCTGTCGGACGCCCGCCGCGAGGCCCGCGCCAACGCCCGGCGACTGCGGGTCGCCCTGGGCGCGGCCCAGGCCGGGGTCTACGAGATCGACCACGCGGGCAAGGCCTTCTGGGGCTCGCCCGAGTTCCATCGCATCCTGGGCCGTCGGGTCTCCTATGACGACGTGCGCAGCGCCGTCTGGCCGATGATCCACCCCGACGACGTCACGGCGGTCTACGAGGCCGCCGAGGCCGCGCAACGCCTGGAAGACGGCCACCTGAGCTCCAGGGGGCGTTCGTTCGACGTGCGGGTGGTCACGCCCAGCGGCGACGAACGCTGGATCCGCATCTTCCACGAGGTTCGCACCGACGCGAGCGGCCGCATCCGCAAGGCGTTCGGCCTGATCCTCGACATCGACGACAAGAAGCGCGCCGAGCTGGCCCTGGTCGAGGCCGAGCGCGCCGCCCAGGCCGCCAACGAGGCCAAGGCCCAGTTCCTGGCCAATATGAGCCACGAGATCCGCACGCCGATGAACGGGGTGCTGGGCGTGATGCATCTGCTCAAGCGCGAGAAGCTGCCGGGCGACGCCGACCACCTGCTGGGCGAGGCTCTGGCCTGCGGGCGGATGCTGTCGACCCTGCTGGACGACGTGATCGACTTCTCGCGGATCGAGGCCGGGCGGCTGGACGTCACCCGCGAGGCGGTCGATCCCAGCGAGCTGGCCGCCAGCGTGGCGCGGCTGCTGCGCGCCCAGGCCGAGCACAAGGGTCTGGCGCTGCGGATCGACGCGCCCGACGTCGGCCTGATCCTCACCGACCCCAGCCGGCTGCGCCAGGCGCTGTTCAATCTGGTGGGCAACGCCGTGAAGTTCACCCTGACCGGTTCGGTGACCCTGAAGGTCCGCCGCCTGGACGGAGACGAGCCGCGCGTCGCCTTCGAGGTGATCGACACCGGGGTCGGCATCGCCGCCGAGGCCCAGGCGCGCCTGTTCGAACGCTTCCAGCAGGCCGACGCCAGCACCACCCGCCGGTTTGGCGGCTCGGGCCTGGGCCTGGCCATCACCCGACGTCTGGCTCAGATGATGGGCGGGGAAGTCGGCTTCACGTCTCGCGAAGGCGCCGGATCGACCTTCCTGCTGACCATCGCCGCGCCGCCGGCCCAGGCCCGCGCGGCCGAGGCCGAGATGGCCGACGGCCTGCTGCAGGGCCTGAAGATCCTGGTGGTCGAGGACAACGCCACCAACCGCCTGGTCGCCCGCCGCATCCTCGAGCAGCTGGGCGCCAACGTCGAGACGGCCGAGGACGGGCTGGACGGGGTGACGACGGCGGCGCGGGGCTTCGACCTGATCCTGATGGACGTGCAGATGCCCGGCATCGACGGCCTCGAGGCCGCACGCCGCATCCGCAACCTGCCGGGTCCCGCCGCTCGCACCCCGATCATCGCCCTGACCGCCAACGTCCTGTCGCACCAGCGCGCGGCCTATCTGGCCGCGGGCATGGACGGCGTCGCCGCCAAGCCGATCTCCCCCGCCGCCCTGATCGGCGAGATCGTTCGACTGGCGGGCGGCGAGATGCAGGAAGCCGCCGCGGTGGCCTAGGTCGCTAGATCCTCCCCGCACAGGGGAGGACCTTCCCTCGTCGCTGAAAACCGCTAATGCTCCTCCCCAAAGAACTCGGGGGAAACCAACGCATGACGGCCCAGGACCAGGGTGAGGCGCGCGCGTCGATGCGCACGGTGGTGGCGGCCTCGTCCGCGGGCACCGCCTTCGAGTGGTACGACTTCTTCATCTTCGGCAGCCTGGCCCAGGTGATCTCCAAGACCTTCTTCACGGGCCTGTCCGACACGGCCGGCTACGTGGCGGCCCTGGCGTTGTTCGGGGTCGGCTTCGCGTTCCGGCCGCTGGGCGCCCTGGTGTTCGGCAAGATCGGCGACCAGGCCGGCCGCAAGGGCGCGTTCCTGGCGACCGTGCTGCTGATGGGCGGCGCGACCTTTGCCATCGCCCTGTTGCCCACCTACCAGCAGGCGGGGATCATCTCGCCGATCCTGCTGATCCTGCTGCGCTGCGTGCAGGGCTTCGCCCTGGGCGGCGAGTACGGCGGGGCGGCCATCTACGTGGCCGAGCATTCGCCGCCCAAGGAGCGCGGCTGGGCGACCTCGTGGGTGCAGACCTCGGCGGCGTTCGGCCTGTTCGGCGCCCTGCTGGTGATCCTGGCGACCCGCTGGCTCCTGGGCAAGCACGTCGGTCCCGACGCCTTCGACGCCTGGGGTTGGCGCATCCCGTTCGCCGTCTCGATCGGCCTTCTGGGCATTTCGGTTTGGATGCGGCTGAAGCTCAGCGAAAGCCCGGCCTTCGCCAAGATGAAGGAAGACGGAGAGGCCTCGAAGGCCCCCTATGCCGAGGCCTTTGGCCAGTGGAAGAACCTCAAGCTGGTGCTGCTGGCCTTCTTCGCCATGATGTCGGCCCAGGGGGCGGTCTGGTACACGACCTTCTTCTACGCCCAGACCTTCATGGAGAAGTTCCTCAAGGTCTCGCCCGCCACGATCAACGGGCTGATGATGGCCGCCACGGCGGTCAGCGCCATTTTCTACGTCCTGTTCGGCTGGCTGTCGGACAAGGTCGGCCGCAAGCCGGTGATGCTGGGCGGCATGACCCTGGCCCTGGTGTTCTACTTCCCCGGCTTCCATTTGCTGGAACGCGCCGCCAACCCGGCCCTGGCCGAGGCCACGGCGCGCGCCCCGGTCAGCGTCACCGCCGATCCCAAGGACTGCGCCCTGCAGTTCGACCCGGTGGGCAAGGCCGCCTTCGTCTCGTCCTGCGACATCGCCAAGAGCGCCCTGGCCAACGCCGGGATCTCCTACGCCAACCWTGCCGGCCCCGCCGGCTCGGCGGCAGTGGTTCAGGTCGGCGAGACGCTGCTGGAGGCCTCGATGGGTCGCTACTTCGCCGTCTGCAAGGCCTACGACGTCGGCAAGCCCGACCCGGTCGAGGCCCAGCCGGTCTCCAGCCCGATCC
>NZ_JBFTZS010000145.1:0-10039 GCF_056406675.1 Caulobacter sp. P1_B12_2
TTTCTCTGTCCGCTCATCCCGGCGAATGCCGGGACCCAGATCCCAAAGCGGTGTGGCTGATTGGAGGAGCTCAGCGCCTATGGCGTCAGCCTTAAAGCCATTCCATCTGGGTCCCGGCATTCGCCGGGATGAGCGGATCATTATTACGGCTTCATCGCCCCTCTGATCTTCGCCGCCAGGGCCTCGATCGCCTTCGGGTCGCCCTTCTCGTTCTCGACGAACATCAGCGGCTTGCCGGCCACGCGCGGGATGACGTGGATGTGCAGGTGCGGCACGCTCTGGCCGACGCCGTTGTTCTGGACGATCGTGAAGCCCTCGACACCCAGGCCGTCGACCTGAGCCTGGCCGACGCGGGCGGCCACGGCCATGATCCGCGACAGGTCCTGGGGCGAGATCTCCAGGATGTTGCGGGCCTTGGAGGTCTTGGAGATCACCAGCACATGGCCGGGCTCGGCCGGGGCGTGGTCCATGAAGGCCAGCACCTGGTCGTCCTCGTAGACCTTGGGCACGACGATCTCGCCGCGCAGAATCTTGGCGAACGGGTTGGCCTCGTCATAGGCGGCCTTCAGCGGGATCTGCGGCGTGCCGGGCTTGGCCGTGGCGGGGTCGAACTGGCCCAGCCAGCGCAGCACCTCGGCCTCCAGCGCGATGCGGCTGTCCGAGAAGCTGTGGTCGGTGTCCATGTAGGTTTCGGTCAGGGCTTTTGCCTGGGCCTGACGGGCGGCGGCGGCCAGCTTGCGGGTGGTCGGCGCCCCGGCGTGCTCGGCGCCGATCAGCAGCAGCGGCCGGTCGGCGATGCGCGCGCTGAGCGCCTCCAGGTCCAGCTTGGCCGCCGTGGTCTCGATCTCCTGGACCAGCAGTTCGGGACTGGTTCCGGCCAGCGGCAGGGTGTCGGGCCGCATGCCCTCGATGGCGGCCTTGCGGACGGCGGGGCTGGTGATCCCGTCCTTCTCCTTGCCGATGTCCCAGGCGTCGATCAGCACCGTTCCGGCCACGCGGGGATCGGCGGCCGAGGCGTCGGCGGCCATGAAGCCGCCCATGCTGTGGCCGGCCACCACGATCCGCTTGGTGTCGATGCGGTACTTGGCGACGTTGGCGGGCTCGTTGAGGAAGGCCACGGCGGCCTCGCCGTCGGCGCGGGCGTTGGCGAACGAGAACTTGCCGGGGCTGCCCCACGAGCCGCGATAGTTGATCCTCAGCACGTTCCAGCCGGCCCGGCGCACGGCCTGCATCAGGTCGATATTGGTCTCGTTGCCGGGGAAGCCGTGCAGCATCAGCATCGTCGGATGCGGCTGGTCGCCCGAGGCCAGGTACATCATGGCGTTGACCCGCACGCCCCCGGTCGGAACCGTGAAGGCCGCCATGTCGGCGGGATGGGCCGCATCGCGGGCAGGGTCGGCGACCACGGCCTTGGGGATCGGGGCGAAGCGCGGCTCGGCGTGGACCGGCGCGGCGAGGCCGATGAGCATCAGGGCGGCGAGGCCGGCGGTGACTGTGCGCTTCATGATGATCCCCCTGGACGGTTGATCTTGTTATCCGGAAAATCAGAGGCGAGGCCAGTCTTCAGTCCCTCCCCCACAGGGGGGAGGGCCTTTTGAGCCGACGCCCTGTTGAATTCCATCCCCAACTCGTCTATATGCCGCCCCTTCTCCGTCGGGTTCGCCCGGCGAAGACCTGTTTGTGAACAGCGGGGCGTGGGGTCACCAACGCCATAATCGAGGAAGAGCCCTTCCTCGCCGTCGGGAGACAGGGATGGACAAGACCACGCTATTTCCTCCTTTCGGGATGGGACGCGCGGCTGACTTTCCTTGGAACAGGCTGACATCACTCGCATGCGGGAGCGATCCCGCATGGTCGTGGTGTTTGGCTGCCGGAATGGTCCGGCCGCTGTAATTGAGTAGGAGACCGCAATGGACCGCGCTCAAAAGCAGGAGTCGATCGAGGCGCTGAAAAGCGTGTTCGCCGGCGCCGGCGCTGTCGTCGTGACCCACTATTCGGGCATGACCGTTGCGGAAATGACTGAACTGCGCGCCCGCCTCCGCAAGGAAGAGGGCACGTTCCAGGTGGTGAAGAACACCCTGGTCCAAAAGGCCCTCGACGGCTCGATCGGTGAAGCGGGCGACGCCCTGTTCACCGGCCCGGTCGCCATCGCCTTTGGCAAGGATCCTGTCTCCGCCGCCAAGATCGTCACCCAGTACGCCAAGGAAAACGAGAAGCTCAAGCTTGTCGGCGGCATTCTGGGCCAGACGACTGTTCTGGACGAAACGGCCGTGCGGGCTCTCGCCACGCTGCCGTCGCTCGACCAGATCCGTGGCAAGCTTATCGGCCTCATCCAGGCTCCGGCGACCAAGATCGCTGGCGTCCTGCAGGCCCCGGCTGGCCAGCTGGCTCGCGTCTTGAACGCCTATGCGACCAAAGACGCCGCGTAAGTCATCTCCGCATAAATCCCTCATTCTCTAAGGAAATTACCCATGTCGAAGCTCGAAAAGCTGGTTGAAGAACTGTCCGCCCTGTCGGTCCTGGAAGCCGCTGACCTGTCCAAGCTGCTGGAAGAAAAGTGGGGCGTCTCGGCCGCCGCTCCGGTCGCCGTCGCCGCCGCTGGTGGCGCTGCCGCCGCTCCGGCCGAAGCTGCCGAAGAGCAAACCGAATTCACCGTCGTTCTGACGAACGGTGGCGACAAGAAGATCAACGTGATCAAGGAAGTCCGCGGCGTCCGTCCGGACCTCGGCCTGAAGGAAGCCAAGGACCTGGTCGAAGGCGCTCCGCAGAACGTCGTTGAAAACGTTTCGAAGCAAGTCGCCGAAGAAGTCGCCAAGAAGCTGACCGAAGCCGGCGCCACCGTCCAAGTGAAGTAATTCACTTTCCCACGTTTCGGCGTGGGGACGTTGCCGGCGTCAGGTCTCTGACGCACCAAGTTGACGGCCCCGGAGGGAAACCTCCGGGGCCGTTTTCTTTTGCGCGCTCGCCAGGGGCGTCGGCCGTCTGCGTCATTCTGGCACGGTCGTTGCTAGCCGGTCGCCAGGCACGCGGCAGTGGAGAGCGACCATGGCGATCTCGGGGATTTCAGGCGGCTATTCGAACTGGACGCCGGTCGCCGCCGCGTCGGCCGCGGCCGTCTCGCCGTTCGACGCCGCCAGCGACCTGGACAAGGTCCGCGACAAGGGCCTGGTGGCCTTCGCCAAGGAAGCCAAGAAGGACGCCTGGGAAGAAAAGCTCAAGCAGTGGAAGGCCGAGGCCATGAAGGGCATGGGCCAGACCGAGGAGAGCCTGGCCGCCCTGTCGCCCGATCAACGCACCGCGGCGCTCCAGCAGATCGACGAGATCGTGAAGGCCAAGATCAAGGAAGCCATGGACGGCGCCAAGGCCCAGGCCAAGAACGGCATGGCTGTGCCCAACTTCGTGGACTTCAGCGTCTAGGCGCGTCAGGATCGGCGCGCGGCAACCCTTGCCGCGTGATCGGCGTTATCTGCCCATGCTCAAGCTCGCCGCCATCCTGCTCGTCCTGATGATCGTGTTCGGGATCCTTGGCTTCGTCATGCACGTGGCGGTGGCCCTGACCAAGATCGCCTTTTTCATCTGCCTGATCGGCCTGGCTATTTCCGTGGTCGGCAAGATGCTGCGCCCGGGCGGGCAATCATAGTATCAATCCGGTTGACGCTTCCCCCCACCGCCTCTAGCCATTGCCGGCAATAGGTTAGCGGTACCATCTGGGAGGATGCTATGGATCGGCAGGGCAGGGGCGCGCGCCGCTGGGCGAGAGGTCTGGTCTTAGGCCTGGCCTTGGGCGCGATGGCCGGCTTGGCGCACGCCGCGCCGACGGCGGTCATGGACCGCAACGGCTCCTACGTTTCGGTCGAGACCTACGCTCCCAACATCGTCCGGGTGACCATCAGCCAGGACAAGGCCCTGGCCGAGGCCGCGCCGGGCTACGGCTTCGTCGGCGCGGCCGACGACAAGGGCTGGCGTCACGACCAGAAGGCCGGGGCCGACATCTTCACCTCCGGCGCCCTGTCGCTGGAAGTCGTGGCCCAGCCGTGGCCGGGCGCGCCCTCGCAGATGGAGCGCTATTTCGCGCCGTCCTTGCCGCCGGTCTCGGTCAAGATCCGCAAGGCCGACGGTTCGGACCTGGTGGCCATGAACGGCTGGGAGCTTTCTCCGCACGTCGTGTCCGGCGAGCGGACCTACCAGGCCGGCGCCAGCTTCTCGACCAGCGCCGACGAGCACTTCTACGGCCTGGGCCAGAACCAGGAAGGCATCCTGGACCTGCGCGGCCGGTCGATCACCTGCAAGCACGACTACGACGCCCCAGCCGGCGAAACGGTGTGCGTGCCGTTCATGGTGTCGAGCAAGGGCTACGGCGTTCTCTGGGACAATCCGTCGGAAACCAAGGTCTACCCGGCCGTCAACGGCCGCACCCTGTGGCAGTCGAAGGTCGGCGAGCGGGTGTCGTTCTTCGTGATCACCGGCAGCTATGACGAGATCTACGCCGGCTACCGCAAGCTGACCGGCGTCACGCCGCTGCCGCCCAAGGCCGCCTTCGGCTACATCCAGTCCAAGGCCCGCTACGAGAGCCAGGCCCAGATCCTGAGCGTCGCCAAGGGCTATCGCGACCGCGGCTATCCGCTCGACGTGATGGTGCTGGACTGGTTCTACTGGACCCGGATGGGCCAGCTGGACATCGATCCGACCTACTTCCCCCACCCGGCCGGGATGAACAAGGAACTGCACGATAACGGCGTGCACAGCATCATCAGCGTCTGGCCGCGCTTCGAGAAGGAAGGCCGCTACTTCAACTACCTGGCCGACAAGGGCTGGTTCCTGAAGGACGCCGACGGCAAGCCGGTCGACGGCCTGCCGTTCCGTAGCGACCGCACCGGCGCCCTGATCGACAGCACCAATCCGGAAGCGCGCGCGTGGTTCTGGGGCAAGATCCGCGACAACATCGCGTCCCAGGGCTTTGACTGGTTCTGGCTGGACGAGACCGAGCCGGACCTGGTGCCGGAGGGTCATTTCTGGAGCATCGGGTCGGGCGACCGCTATCGCAACGTCTTCCCGCTGGTCCACACCCAGGGCGTTGCCGAGGGCTCGCGCCGCGACCGTCCCGACAAGCGCAATCTGATCCTGTCGCGCGCCGCCTATATCGGCGCCCAGCGCAACGGCGCGCTGTTCTGGTCGTCCGACATCCAGCCCACCTGGGAGGCGCTCAAGCGCCAGGTGCCGACGGGGCTGAACTTCACCGCCTCGGGCATGGCCTATTGGGGCAACGACATCGGCGGCTGGCAGTGGCTGCCCCAGACCACGACGGCCACCAAGGCGCCGCTGCYGGATCCGTCGGACGCCCGCGCCGTGGTCGGGCAGAACAACGACTATCCCGAGCTGTTCGCCCGCTGGTTCCAGTACGGGACCTTCACCCCGACCCTGCGCGTGCACGGCATGCGCAAGGACACCGAGGTCTGGTCGTTCGGCAAGGGCGCCGAGGCGGTGGTCGTGAAGTACCTGAAGCTGCGCTACGCCCTGATGCCGTACCTGTACTCGATGGGCCACTCCACCTACGAGACCGGCGCGCCGTTCATGCGCGGGCTGTTCATGGACTTCCCCAACGATCCGAAGGTGGTGAACCTGGGCGACCAGTACATGTTCGGTCCGGCCTTCCTGGTGGCGCCGATCACCGAGCAGGGCGTCGAGGACCGTGACGTCTACCTGCCGGCTGGCGCCGACTGGTACGATTACTGGACGGGCAAGCCGTTCAAGGGCGGCCAGACGATCAGTGTCCATGCGCCGATCGACACCATCCCGCTGTTCGTCCGCGCCGGCTCGATCATCCCGATGGGCGCGCCGATCCAGAGCACGGCCACGCCGCAGGCGATCAACGCGGTGAAGGTCTATCCGGGCCGCGACGCCGACTTCACGCTGTATGACGACGACGGGGTGACCAACGCCTATGAGAAGGGCCCCAATGAAAAGGGAGGGGGAAAGACCGTGAAGCTGCACTGGGACGACAAGGCCGGCAAGTTGACGGCGACCGGCGACAAGGCCCTGGCGGCCCAGGCGCTGGCGGCGGTGCAAGTGGTTTCGCGCTGATCAGACACCATATAGATCCGCTCATCCCGGCGAATGCCGGCACCCGGATCCTAAAGCGGAGAGGATGACTGGAAGAGCGCTGAGCCTATGGCGTCAGCCTCAAAGCCATTCCATCTGGGTCCCGGCATTCGCCGGGATGAGCGGAATAAGAGAAGTTCCAAGCTTTACGGTGGGCTCCCGCATTCTTTTGTGGATAAAGCCCCTTTCCAACCCCGGCGGCTTGTCCTATATCCGCCCGTTCACGAAGACATTCGGCGGAACGCGCATGCGTGTGTCCGTACTTTACGCCCCGAGGCGCGGTCAGCTGCCCTCCGACCCGCGCGAAGGGGCGCCCATCAAGCTTCCGGTCCCGGTCGCTCGATAGGGGAATTGCAGCGTCCAGCGTTCTCTCACGGAGAGAACGGCGAGGGTGGACGCTAAGACATTCGAATTCACGCGCGGACTCCAGGTTCCGCGCCGCAGGGAAACAACATGGCGCAATCCTTCACCGGCAAGAAGCGGATCCGGAAGTCTTTCGGCCGCATCCCCGAAGCTGTGCAGATGCCGAACCTGATCGAGGTTCAGCGCTCCTCCTACGAGCAGTTCCTCCAGCGCGAAGTCCGTCCGGGCGTGCGCAAGGACGAAGGYATCGAGGCGGTCTTCAAGTCGGTGTTCCCGATCAAGGACTTCAACGAGCGCGCGGTGCTCGAATACGTCTCGTACGAATTCGAAGAGCCCAAGTACGACGTTGAAGAGTGCATCCAGCGCGACATGACCTTCGCGGCGCCGCTGAAGGTCAAGCTGCGCCTGATCGTGTTCGAAACCGAAGAAGAAACCGGCGCCCGGTCCGTCAAGGACATCAAGGAGCAGGACGTCTACATGGGCGATATCCCGCTCATGACCGACAAGGGCACCTTCATCGTCAACGGCACCGAGCGGGTCATCGTCTCGCAGATGCACCGTTCGCCCGGCGTGTTCTTCGACCACGACAAGGGCAAGACCCACGCCTCGGGCAAGCTGCTGTTCGCCGCCCGCGTGATCCCGTACCGCGGCTCGTGGCTGGACTTCGAGTTCGACGCGAAGGACGTGGTCTATGTCCGCATCGACCGTCGCCGCAAGCTGCCGGCCACCACCTTCCTCTATGCCCTGGGCATGGACGGCGAAGAGATCCTGACGACGTTCTACGACGTCGTCCCGTTCGAGAAGCGCACCGCGGCCGGCGCCGAAGGCTGGGCCACCCCCTACAAGCCCGAGCGCTGGCGCGGCGTGAAGCCGGAATTCGCCCTGATCGACGCCGACACCGGCGAAGAAGTGGCTCCGGCCGGCACCAAGATCACCGCTCGCCAGGCCAAGAAGCTGGCTGACGCCGGTCTGAAGACCCTGCTGCTGGCGCCCGAAGCCCTGACCGGCCGTTACCTGGCCCGCGACGCCGTCAACTTCGAGAACGGCGAGATCTACGCCGAAGCCGGCGACGAACTGGACGTCACCTCGATCCAGGCCCTGGCCGACCAAGGCTTCAGCACCATTGACGTGCTGGACATCGACCACGTCACGGTCGGCGCCTACATGCGCAACACCCTGCGCGTGGACAAGAACGCCGTCCGCGAGGACGCGCTGTTCGACATCTACCGCGTGATGCGTCCGGGCGAGCCGCCGACCGTCGAAGCCGCCGAAGCGATGTTCAAGTCGCTGTTCTTCGACGCCGAGCGCTACGACCTGTCGGCCGTCGGCCGCGTGAAGATGAACATGCGCCTGGAGCTGGACGCTTCGGACGAGATGCGCGTGCTCCGCAAGGAAGACGTGCTGGCCGTCCTGAAGCTGCTGGTCGGCCTGCGCGACGGTCGCGGCGAAATCGACGACATCGACAACCTGGGCAACCGCCGGGTGCGTTCGGTCGGCGAGCTGCTGGAAAACCAGTACCGCGTCGGTCTGCTGCGCATGGAACGCGCCATCAAGGAACGCATGTCGTCCGTCGACATCGACACCGTGATGCCGCACGACCTGATCAACGCCAAGCCGGCCGCGGCCTCGGTGCGTGAATTCTTCGGCTCCTCGCAGCTGTCGCAGTTCATGGACCAAACCAACCCGCTGTCGGAGATCACCCACAAGCGCCGTCTGTCGGCGCTTGGCCCGGGCGGTCTGACCCGCGAGCGCGCCGGCTTCGAAGTCCGCGACGTTCACCCGACCCACTACGGCCGCATCTGCCCGATTGAAACGCCGGAAGGCCCGAACATCGGTCTGATCAACTCGCTGGCCACCCACGCCCGCGTGAACAAGTACGGCTTCATCGAGAGCCCCTACCGTCGCGTCGCCGACGGCAAGCCGCTCGAAGAGGTCGTCTACATGTCGGCCATGGAAGAGTCGAAGCACGTCATCGCCCAGTCCAACATCAAGGTGTTGAACGGCGAGATCGTCGACGACCTGGTCCCCGGCCGGATCAACGGCGAACCGACCCTGCTCCAAAAGGAGCAAGTCGACCTGATGGACGTGTCGCCGCGTCAGGTGGTTTCGGTGGCCGCGGCCCTGATCCCCTTCCTGGAAAACGATGACGCCAACCGCGCCCTGATGGGCTCAAACATGCAACGTCAGGCCGTGCCGCTGGTGCAGTCCGACGCTCCGCTGGTCGGCACGGGCATGGAAGCCGTCGTCGCTCGCGACTCCGGCGCCGTGGTCATCGCCAAGCGCACCGGCGTCGTGGAGCAGATCGACGGTACGCGTATCGTCGTCCGCGCCACGGAAGAGACCGACGCCGCCCGTTCGGGCGTCGACATCTACCGTCTGAGCAAGTTCCAGCGTTCGAACCAGTCGACCTGCATCAACCAGCGTCCGCTGGTGAAGGTGGGCGACAAGATCGTGGCCGGCGACATCATCGCCGACGGCCCRTCGACCGAGCTGGGCGAACTGGCCCTGGGCCGCAACGCGCTCGTCGCGTTCATGCCCTGGAACGGCTACAACTTCGAAGACTCCATCCTGATCTCCGAGCGCATCGTCCGCGACGACGTCTTCACCTCGATCCACATCGAGGAATTCGAGGTCATGGCCCGCGACACCAAGCTCGGCCCGGAAGAGATCACCCGCGACATCCCCAACGTCGGCGAGGAAGCCCTGCGCAACCTCGACGAAGCGGGCATCGTGGCGATCGGCGCCGAAGTGCAGCCCGGTGATATTCTCGTCGGTAAAGTGACCCCGAAGGGCGAAAGCCCGATGACGCCGGAAGAAAAGCTCCTGCGCGCCATCTTCGGCGAGAAGGCCTCGGACGTCCGCGACACCAGCCTGCGCCTGCCCCCGGGCGTCGCCGGCACGATCGTCGACGTGCGCGTGTTCAACCGTCACGGCGTCGACAAGGACGAACGCGCCCTGGCCATCGAGCGTTCGGAAATCGACCGCCTGGGCAAGGACCGCGACGACGAATTCGCGATCCTGAACCGCAACATCTCGGGTCGTCTGCGCGAACTGCTGATCGGCAACGTCGCTCTGTCGGGCCCCAAGGGCCTGTCGCGCGGCGAGATCAGCGCCGAAGGCCTGGCTGAAGTCCAGCCGGGTCTGTGGTGGCAGATCGCCCTCGAAGACGAGAAGGCGATGGGCGAACTGGAAAGCCTGCGTCGTCTGTTCGACGAGAACCGCAAGCGCCTGGACCGTCGCTTCGAGGACAAGGTCGACAAGCTGCAGCGCGGCGACGAACTGCCCCCGGGCGTGATGAAGATGGTCAAGGTCTTCGTGGCCGTGAAGCGCAAGCTTCAGCCCGGCGACAAGATGGCCGGCCGTCACGGCAACAAGGGCGTCATCTCGCGCATCCTGCCGATCGAGGACATGCCGTTCCTCGCCGACGGGACGCACGTGGACGTCGTTCTGAACCCGCTGGGCGTGCCTTCGCGCATGAACGTCGGCCAGATCTTCGAAACCCACCTGGGTTGGGCCTGCGCCGGTCTCGGCAAGCAGATCACGACCCTGCTCGAAGACTGGCAGGCCGGTGGCCAGA
>NZ_JBFTZS010000146.1:0-10026 GCF_056406675.1 Caulobacter sp. P1_B12_2
AGCTGGGCCTGCGCCGGGCGGCGGTCGGTGGGCGGTAGCCTCTACACCTCACCCGCAAAGCGGGGGAGGTGGCGCGATGCGAATACGCATCGTGACGGAGGGGGCGTTCCACTGACGCTTTGCCCTTCGGACGCCCTCTACACCGCTTCGCGGTCCCCCTCCCCCGTTGCGCCACGCTCCACGGGTGAGGAGATAAGTCGCCGCGCCATCCTCGGCTCCGCTCTCGCGATTTCGGCGTGCAGCCCGAAAGCCCAGAGCCAGCCCGCCCCCGCCGACCTGCCGCCGCTCAAGAGCCTGGCGCCGTTCCGCATCGGCGCCTGCGTCCAGGCCCTGCACCTGGACGATCCCGCCCTGGCCGCCCTGCTGGCCCGCGAGGTCAGCCAGCTGACGCCCGAGTGGCAGATGAAGATGGAGTACATCGTCCAGCCGGACGGCTCGTTCCGCTTCGACGCCCCCGACCGCATCGCCGCCTTCGCCCGCGCCCACGGCATGGGCCTGCTGGGCCACACCCTGGTCTGGTACGCCCAGGTCCCGGAGGCCTTCCAACGGCTGGACGAAGGCCGCGTGGCCTTCGCCGACGCCTATCGCAACTACATCCACGCCGTGGCCGGCYGCTATCGCGGCCAGGTCGTCGGCTGGGACGTGGTCAACGAGGCGGTGGCCGAGGACGGTAACGGCTGGCGCGACAGCCTGTGGTCCCAGCGCCTGGGCGACTTCGAGCACATCGCCCTGGCCTATCGCACCGCCCGCGAGGCCGACCCGCACGCCGTCCTGCTGCTGAACGACTACAATCTCGAATACCTGCCCAGGAAGCGCACCACGTTCCTGAAGCTGGCCGAGCGCCTGCTGGCCTCGGGCGCGCCGCTGACGGGGCTGGGCACCCAGATGCATGTGGCGGCCGACATCGCCCCGGGCCAGATCACCCGGATGATCCGCGAACTGGCCGGCCTGGACCTGCCGATCCACGTCTCCGAGCTGGACGTGTCGCTGACCCGTTCGGAAAACAAGCTGCTGTCCCGCGCCGAGTTGCAGCGTCGCCAGGCGGCCGTCTATGCCGAGGCGGCCGAGGCGTTCATGGCCCTGCCCGAACGCCAGCGCTTCGCCTTCACCCTGTGGGGGCTGCGCGACCGGGACTCGTGGCTGACGGCGGAGAACGCCGGCGACGCCCCGGCGGCGTTCGACAACGCCGGCCGGCCCAAGGCCGGCGCGGCGGCCCTGGCCGAGGCTTTCAGAGCCTAGATCGCGACCGGCTCGTCGTCGGCGTTCAGGCTCAGCGTCTTGGCCAAGGCCAGGATCTGCAGGCGCTGGGCCATGGGCAGTTGCGGCACCAGCGAAGCCAGCTCGACACCCTCCTGGGTGGACATGAAGCGGCGCACGGCCTTGATCCGCTCGTCGCCCTCGCCCAGGCCCTCCAGCGGCGGCATGCCTTCGAAGAACCAGGCCACCGAGCTCTGCAGCGTCACCGCCATGCCATAGAGCTTGGACGCGCTGACGCGGTTGGTCCCGCGCTCGTACTTCTGCAGTTGCTGAAAGGTGATGCCGACGCTGTCGGCCAGTTGGGTCTGGCTCAGGCCCATCGACTTTCGGCGGGTGCGGATGCGCGCGCCCACGTGGATGTCGACGAGGTGAGGTTCTTGATCGGCGGCCAACGTGCATCTCCGGCGGGAGACCGGATATGTCTCCTGCCGCTTAGACGCCGGGAACCGCCCCCACCCTCAAGCTTCGTGGTCAATTTTCGTAAACCGCGTTATTCGGTCGCAGGCGCCGCGACGGTCAGCCCAGCGGCTTCTGGACCGTCGCCTGGGCCGGGGGACGGGTGACGGCGGCCACGGCGTGGTCGGCGTCACTGGCCTGGCGCAGCGCGCGCAGGTCTTCGCTGATCCGGAAGATGGCGACGTAGAACTCGCAGAAGGCGCGCCACAGCAGCACCATGGCCGCGGCGACCAGCAGGCCGGCGACCAGCACGGGGAAGGCCAGCAGCAGCGATTGCAGGCCCGGCTCCTTCAGCGCCAGGCCGACGGCCGCGCCGACCACCGAGAAGGCGAACAGGGCCACGACGCCGAGGCCGGCCCAATAGATCAGATGAATCACCGGTCCCGTCACGAGACGGTCGAACGTCAGCAGGTCCCAAAACAGACCGCTTGAGCCACTGGCCTTGGTATTTCTGGCCGGAGCCATCCGACACCCCTCATGTCAGCGGGAGCTCCGCCGGGTACTGGCCCATCGCTAGCAGCGCGAAGCCCGCTCGGCAATGCCGAGCGGGCTCGCGGATCGTCAGAGGACGATCAGGTGGACAACCGCCGGTTACTGCGGCTTGGCGCCGGCCAGGGTGGCGTCGATCTGCGCCTTGGTGGCCGTGGTCTGCAGGCCGCCGGTGGTGGCGGCGCTGAAGCTGGCCTTGGGCAGGGCGAACTTCTTCTCGCCGCTGGTCACGACTACGTTGGTCGCGCCGTCGGCGCCGGTGGTGACGCCGGCGATCGTGCCGACCACGGCGCCGGAGGGATCCTTGACCTCGGAGCCGACCTTCAGGTCCAGGGCGACATTGGCCGAGGACGGGGTGCCCGCCGCATCGGCGTCAGCCGCCGTGCTGGTGGTGCTGGTCGTGCTGCTGGTGGTCGACTGGACCGGCGCGCCCGGCAGGGCGGCGGCCGGCGTGGCCGGAGTGGCGGCCGAAGGGGCGGCCGGCGTGGTGGCTTGAGCCGGCGCCGTCGTCGTGGTGGTGGTCGACGAGGTGGTCGCGGGCGTTTGAGCCGGTGCGGCGGCCGGAGCCGTCGATTGGGCGAAAGCAGCGCCAGCCAGCGAAAGCGTCGCGGCGGCGGCGAACATAGCGATCTTGGTCTTCATGATTTGCGCTCCGTCGTGAGTGAAGGCCCCCGCCTTGCCAAACGAAACGCGACCTTCCGGCCACGGTTCCGAAATAGTCCGAAACAACAGGTGACCATTTCGGGGCGAAATAAGGCGATATCGCCGTAAAGCTCGACGCGCCGCAGAGTCTAATCTCATGCGGAATCGATCATGTCCGAGACGCGGAGCGGGAATTCCCGCCCAGATCAAGGCCAATAGTGAAGCTAGACCATCCCCACCGTGCGCAGGCGCGCACGCGGGTGGATCTCGTTCTGGCTCATCACCACGGTCTGGCCGCGGAAGCGCTCGATGATCGAACGGACATAGGGGCGAACGCCCGGGCTGGTCAGCAGCACGGCGCTGTCGCCGGCCATCGCGGCCCTATCGAAGGCTTCGCGCACGCCGCGGATGAAGTCCTGCAGGCGCGACGGCGCCAGGGCCAGCTGCTTGTCCTCGCCCGGACCGACCAGGGCCTCGGCGAAGGCCTGCTCCCATTCGGCCGACAGGGTGATGATCGGCAAGCTGCCGTCCTCGCCGCGATTGGCCCAGCACAGCTGGCGGCCCAGGCGGGCGCGGACCTGTTCGGTCAGCTGCACGACCGAGGCGGTGTGCGGCGCGGCCTCGCCCATGCCCTCCAGGATCTGCGGCAGGTCGCGGATCGACACGCGTTCCTTGAGCAGCGCCTGCAGCACGCGCTGGATGGTGGCGGCGCTGACCACCGAGGGGATCAGGTCGTCGACCAGCTTCTTCTGGCCCTCGGGCAGGTCCTTCAGCAGCTTCTGCACCTCGGCGTAGGAGAGCAGGTCGGCCATGTTCTCCTTGAGGATCTCGGTCAGGTGCGTGGTCAGCACGGTGGCTGGATCGACGATGGTGTAGCCGCGGAAGGTGGCTTCCTCGCGCATGGCTTCCTCGACCCATGTCGCGGGGAGGCCGAAGGCGGGTTCGCGCACGTGCTCGCCGGGCAGTTCCACCTGACCGCCGCGCGGGTCCATGGCCATCAGGCAGCCCAGGCGGACTTCGCCGGCCCCGGCTTCCATTTCCTTGATGCGGATCGCGTAGCCCTGGTTGGCCAGGCGCATGTTGTCGAGGATCCGGACCGGCGGCATGACGAAGCCGAACTCGGTGGCCAGGGTCTTGCGCAGGGCGCGGATCTGGTCGGTCAGCTTGCGGCCGTCCAGGTCGTTGATCAGGGTCAGCAGGCCGTAACCCAGCTCGATCTTGACGTCGTCGATGGCCAGCGACGCGCTGATCGGTTCTTCCTCGGGCTCGGCCGAAGCCTCGGCCAGGGCCGCCAGGGCGGCGGGGTCGAGCGGCTGGGGCTCCTTGGCCTTCAGGGCGCGGCGGTAAGCCAGATATCCCGAGCCCACGGCCAGGGCGGCGAAGGGAATGATCGGCATCCCCGGGATCAGGGCGATGACGCCCGACGAGGCCGAGACCATGCCCAGGGCGACCGGGTTCATGGCCAGCTGGGTGGTCAGGGCCTTGTTGGCGCTGCCTTCGACGCCGGCCTTGGACACCACCATACCGGCCGCGATCGAGATGATCAGGGCCGGGATCTGGCTGACCAGGCCGTCGCCGATGGTCATCAGGGTGTAGGAGGCCGAGGCCTCGCCCAGCGGCATCTTGTGCTGGACGACGCCGATCAGGATGCCGCCGATGATGTTGATGGCGGTGATGATCAGGCCGGCGACGGCGTCGCCCTTCACGAACTTGCTTGCGCCGTCCATGGCCCCGAAGAAGGTCGATTCCTGCTCCAGGTCCTTGCGGCGCTGCTTGGCGGTGTCCTGGTCGATCAGGCCGGTCGACAGGTCGGCGTCGATGGCCATCTGCTTGCCGGGCATGGCGTCCAGGGTGAAGCGGGCGGCGACTTCGGCGATCCGGCCCGAACCCTTGGTGACGACCATGAAGTTCACCACCACCAGGATGATGAAGACGATCACCCCGATGACGAAGTTGCCCTGCATCATCAGGTTGCCGAAGGCGGCGATGACGGCGCCGGCCCCGTGCGAGCCTTCCTGGCCGTGGCCGAGGATCAGGCGCGTCGAGGCCACGTTCAGGCCCAGGCGGTAGAGCGTCGCGACCAGCAGGACGGTCGGGAACGACGTGAATTCCAGCGGCTTCTTGATCAGGATCGCCGTCATCAGGATCAGCACGGCGCCGGTCAGCGAGATGGCCAGCAGCAGGTCCAGCAGCATGGCCGGGACCGGAATGATCAGCAGGACGATGATGCCGACGACGCCCAGCGCCAGTCCCATTTCGCCGCGCAGGATCCCCGCCCACAGCGAACTGGCGCTGGGGATCGAAGAGGCGGCCTTGGGGACGGCGGCGTCAGACATTCAAATCGTCGATCCTGTTGCCTAGCTTCGCGTGAAGCGATTTGCGCGAAGTCGCCAGGGTCTTAATTGAAATTAGCCATGTTGGGCGCCGGACCGATGGTCGCGGCGCCCGAACAGGGTTCACCGATCTCAGGCGGCGGCGACGCCGCCTTGGGGTGGCGGCACCGAGACGCCCGCGTCGCCGTACTCCTTGAGCTTGTTGCGCAGGGTGCGGATCGAGATGCCCAGGATGTTGGCCGCATGGGTGCGGTTGCCCAGGCAGTGCTCCAGCGTCTCGATGATCAGGTGCTGCTCGACCTCGGCGACCGTCGAGCCGACGAAGGTGCGCGAGACGGCGTCGGCCGCCATCTGGGCGCCGCGGGCCACCGCGACGTCCGGAGCCGGAGCCAGGGGCTGGCCGTCCGGCAGGCGGATGGCGAACTCCTCGATCTCCGCGCCGGGCGACAGGAGCACCGCGCGGTGCATGGCGTTTTCCAGCTCGCGGACGTTGCCCGGCCAGCGGTGAGCGATCAGCCGGCGCTTGGCCTCGGCCGAGATCGGCTTTTCGGCGACGCCGTTGGCGGCCGAGTACTTCTTCACGAAGTGCTCGCACAGGGTGATGACGTCGCCCGGGCGCTCGCGCAGCGGCGGCAGGCGCAGGTTCACGACGTTCAGGCGATAGAGCAGGTCTTCGCGGAACGTGCCGTCCTTCACCGCGGCGGCGAGGTCGCGGTTGGAGGTGGCCAGGATGCGGATGTCGACCTTGACCGGCTTGGAGCCGCCGACCCGGTCGATCTCGCGCTCCTGGATGGCGCGCAGCAGCTTGGCCTGCAGGCGGGTGTCCATCTCGCTGATTTCGTCYAGCAGCAGGGTGCCGCCGTTGGCTTCCTCGAACTTGCCGACCCGGCGGGCCACGGCGCCGGTGAAGGCGCCCTTCTCGTGGCCGAACAGCTCGCTCTCCAGCAGGTTCTCGGGGATGGCGGCGCAGTTGACGCTGATGAACGGCGCCTTGGCCCGACGCGACTTGGTGTGGACGTAACGGGCCATCACCTCCTTGCCCGAACCGCTTTCGCCGGTGATCAGGATCGAGGCTTCCGAGCCCGCGACCTGGTCGGCCAGGCGGATGACGTCACCCATGGCCGGATCGCGGACGATCATCGGACGATTGTCGTCGGTGACGGCGGCCAGGACCGCGGCGATCAGCTCGGCGTCCGGCGGCAGCGGGATGAACTCCTTGGCTCCGGCCTTGATCGCGGCGGCGGCGCGCACCGGATCGGCGTCGACCCCGCAGGCCACCACCGGCACCCGGATCCGCTCGGACTCGTTGGTGGCGATCAGGCCCGCGATGTCGAGCGCGTAGTCGACCATCAGCAGGTCGGCCCCCTGCCCGGCCCGCAGCGCGTGGGTCGCCGCTTCGCAGGTCTCGACGTGCGAGACCTTGGCCCCGGTGTTCATCGCCATTTTCACGGCGACCGAGAGCTGTCCGTTCAGTTTTCCGACGACCAGGAGGCGCATCGTTCTATCTCCGTTGGGGCTGTTTTGCCCCGGCAGTTCAACTGGTTAAGCTTCACTCGACGTCGCTGGCGGTTAGCCGGTGGCGTCGCCGTCCTTGATGATTTCCGTCATGGTCACGCCCAGCCGTTCGTCGACGACGACGACCTCGCCGCGCGCCACCAGGCGGTTGTTCACATAGATGTCGATCGCCTCGCCGACCTTGCGGTCCAGTTCGAGGATGCTGCCGGCCGACAGCTGCAGCAGCTGGGCCACCGACATGTGGGCCCGGCCCAGCACGGCGGAGATGTTGACCGGCACGTCGAAGACCGGCGCCAGGTCCGAGGCGATCTTGTCGCTGAGCTCGACCGGCATCTCGGAGGCCAGCATCGAGCCGCCGAATTCGTCGAGGGTGAGATTGTCTTCGGACATGACGATCAGCTTTCGCTAGCAGGCAGCAGGGGTTCGGCGTGGAGCCCCTCAGCCGCGATCGCGGCCTCGAGGGCTTGGGTGACGCGGGCGGCCGCGTCCGTAGGGTCGAAGGCCGCGCGGCCGTCACCCCAGTCGAGGAGGAAGGCGGCGGCCGGCAGATGGGCGTCGGCCCGGGCCAGGATCTGGCCGGGGAAGCCGATGGCGCTGGCGGTGGCCTCCAGGGCGGCCTGGGTGCGCTCGACCAGATGCGGCGCGACCCGGACGGTCAGTTTCGGGCTGGCCTCGACCTCGCGGGCCAGGGCGACCAGGGCCGCCTGAGCCGGGGCCTCGGGGAACTGGTCCAGGGCGGCGTCGGCGATGGCCCGGCCGCAGGCCAGGGCCAGCATCGCCGAGCCCTCGCGGTGCTCGTGGGCCACGGCGGTCAGGGTCGAGAACGCGCCGTGGATCGCCTGGCCGATGGTGTTGAGAGCCATGGCGGCCTCGCGCTCGGCCTGGGCGACGGCCGATTGCTCGCCCGCGGCGTAGGCCTCGGCCTTGGCCTCTTCCAGCTCTTCCAGGGTGAAATTCTTCTTCACCCGCACCGGCGCGGTCATGCCGCCGCGGTCGTCGAACACGGTGTCGAAGGTGAAGCGCTTGTGGGCGATGTCGGTCATTCAGCCATCTCCCTAGTAAATGAGTTCGTCTTCGGCGCCGGCGCCGGCCAGCATGATCTCGCCCTTGGCGGCCAGGTCCTTGGCGACCTGGACCATGGCGACCTGGGCCTGGTCGACGTCCTTCAGACGCACCGGACCCATGCTTTCCATGTCCTCGCGCATGATCTTCGACGCGCGTTCGGACATGTTCGAGAAGAACATCTCGCGCAGCTTGTCCGAGGCGCCCTTCAGGGCCAGGGCCAGCTGTTCCTTGCCGGTGGCGCGCAGCAGGGTCTGGACGCCGCCCGGATCCAGCTTCGACAGGTCTTCGAACACGAACATCAGGGCGCGGATGCGCTCGGCGGCCTCGCGGTTGCGCTCTTCCAGGGCCGCGATGAAGCGCGCCTCGGTCTGGCGGTCGAAGTTGTTGAAGATCTCGGCCATCATCTCGTGGCTGTCGCGCTTGGACGTGCGCGCCAGGTTCGACATGAATTCGGTGCGCAGGGTCTGCTCGATCTTGTCGAGGATCTCGCGCTGCACCGGCTCCATCCGCAGCATGCGGGTGACGCATTCCAGGGCGAAGTCTTCCGGCAAGGACGCCAGCACGCGCGCGGCGTGGTCGGACTTCACCTTGGACAGCACCACGGCGACGGTCTGGGGGTATTCGTTCTTCAGATAGTTGGCGAGCACCGCCTCGTTCACGTTGCCCAGCTTGTCCCACATGGTCCGACCCGCGGGACCGCGGATCTCTTCCATCAGCTGGTCGACCTTCTCGGGCGACATGAACGACGCCAGCAGGCGCTGGGTCTGCTCGTACGAGCCCATGATCGCGCCGGTCGAGCTCATGCCCGAGACGAACTCGACCAGCAGCTCTTCCACGACCGAGGCCGAGACCGTGCCCAGGCCGGCCATGGCCTGGGAGACTTCCTTGATTTCCTCGTCGTCCAGGGCTTGCCAGATCGCCGTGTGCTCTTCGCCCAGGGCGAGCAGCACGATGGCGGCCTTTTCCGGCCCGGCTAGGTTCTTGACGTCGTTGACGGAGGTTTTCATCGACTACTCCGACTCATGCAGCCAGGAGCGGAGGATCGCGACCGATTCCTCGGGATGACGTTCGACGAACTCGGAGACCCGCTTGATCGACGAGGCCTTCACCTGGCCCTCGATCTTGGCGATGTCGATGCGCTGGTCCATGTCGCCCGGACCGGAGATGGCCATCGGCTCGCCGGACTGGTCGATGACCACTTCCTGCGTGGAGCCGTCCGACAGGGTGACCATGCGGGTGACCTGCGGGGCGCTCAGCGCCAGGCCCAGCGGGGTCGGCGGCGGGCTCATCAGGCTCTTGAGGAACGGGCGGACCGCGAACAGCAGGATCAGCAGGGCGACGACGGCCAGCACGGCCAGTTCGGCGAAGCGCATCAGGTCGTTCTTGTCCATGCCGTCCAGCAGGCCGGCCTTGCCCAGACCCTGCTCCTCGGGCTGCGGGAAGCGGACATTGACCACCGAAACCTGGTCGCCGCGCGCCTGGTCGAAGCCGATCGCGGTCTTCACCAGTTGCTCCATCTGCGCCATCTCCTCGGCGGTGCGCGGGGTGTAGGCGCCCGGCTTGCCGTCCTTGCCCGGAGGGGCGGTGATGCCGTCGATCGCCACGGACACGGCCTGCTTCAGCAGGGCGCCCGGCTCCTGGACGGTGGTCTTGGTGCTTTCCGAAATCTCGTAGTTGGTGACGCTCTCGTTGCTGTCCTGCTTGGAGCCCAGGGGCTGGAAGCCGTTCGGGGTCTGGCCGGGAATGTTCTGGGTCGAGGTGACGCCGCCGGTGTCGTCGTTCTTGGTCTCGCTGGCGTTGTTGGCGTTGGTGCTTTCCGAGCGGATGACCTGGCCGTCCGGATCGAACTTGCGCTCCTGGACCGTGACGCGGTTCAGGTCGAGGTCGGCGGTGACGTTGACGCGCGCCTTGCCCGGGCCGAGCACGCCGTCGATCATCTCCTGGACCCGCTTGCCGATACGGGCCTCGGCCTCGCTCTTGGCGTCCTGGGCCAGCTTGCCGGCCAGGCTGCCGTCATTGCCGGCCGACAGGGTCTTGCCGTGCTGGTCGATGACATTGACGGCCTCGGGCTTCATGCCGCCGACAGAGCCGGCCACCAGGTTCTGGACGGCGCGGACCATGTCGGCCGAGGGCTCGCGGCCGGTGCTGATGGTGACGGCGGCGGTCGGCTTCTCGGCGTCTTCCTCGAACAGCTGACGCTTGGGGATCACCAGGTGGACGCGGGCGGCCTTGACGCCGTCCCAGCCCTGGATGGAGCGCTCCAGCTCTC
>NZ_JBFTZS010000147.1:0-14984 GCF_056406675.1 Caulobacter sp. P1_B12_2
CCTTGCGTTCGCTGATGTCCTGCATCAGCGCGGTGAGCTCCCAACCCGCCGCATGACGCACCGCGCCGACGGCCAGCTCGATCGGGATCTCRACGCCGTCCTTGCGCCGAGCGGTCGTTTCGATGCGCTGATCGATGTCGTCGCCGAGAGCGCCGCCCGATCAGCGCATCGAAACGACCGCTCGGCGCAAGGACGGCGTCGAGATCCCGATCGAGCTGGCCGTCGGCGCGGTGCGTCATGCGGCGGGTTGGGAGCTCACCGCGCTGATGCAGGACATCAGCGAACGCAAGGAGCAGCTGGAGCTGTTCGAGAACGCCTTCGAGCACGCGCCGATCGGCAAATGCCTGGTCGGGCTCGACGGTTCGTTCCTGAAGGTCAATCCGACGCTTTGCGAGATGGTCGGCTACACGCGGGAGGAGCTTCTGGCGCTGGACTTCCAGGCGATCACCCACCCGGACGACCTGGACGCCGATCTCAGCCTGGTGACCGATCTCTTCAACGGCCTGATCTCGACCTACCGGATGGACAAGCGCTACATCCGCAAGGACGGCTCGATCATCTGGATCCAGTTGGCGGTGTCACGGGTCGACAATCCCGACGGCACGCCGCGCTATTTCATCTCGCAGATCGAGGACTTGACCGCACGGCGCGAGGCCGAAGCCGCGCTGAAGGACAGCGAGGCGCGCTATCGGCTGATGGCCGAAAACACCACCGACATGATCATAACCGCCGATCTGAGCGGCAGGGTCACCTTTGTCGCCGCGTCGTGCCACGCCTTGCTGGGCTACGGCCCAGAGGAGGTCGTGGGCCGCAGCGCGCTGGATCTGGCCTATCCAGAGGATCGGGTGAGGGTGGGGCGCGTCTACCGCAACCTGACCCGGGGCAGGCGGGTCCAGCGGGTGCGCTGGCGCGTGCCGCACAAGTCGGCGCGGCGAGACGTCTGGCTGGAATCGAACCCGTCTCTGCTGCGCGACCCGGCGACAGACCTGCCGACCGGATTCCTCGACGTGATCCGCGACGTGACCCAGCAGGTCGCCCAGGAGAAGGCCCTGGCGGCGGCGCGTGCCGAGGCCGAGGCGGCCGCCACGGTGAAGGGCGAGTTCATGGCCAATATGAGCCACGAAATCCGCACGCCCCTGACGGCCGTTATCGGCTTCTCGGGGTTGCTGGCCCAGCGCCCTGAGTTGGACGAGGTTTCGCAGCGGTACGTCCATCGGGTGTCCAGCGCGGGACAGGCGCTGCTGGCGATCGTCAACGACGTGCTCGACTTCTCCAAGCTCGAGGCGGGCCAGGTCGAGATCGCGCCGCGTGCCGTCTCGCCGTTGGCGGTGGCCCAGGACGCCCTGGCCCTGTTCGCCCCCCAGGCCGACGCCAAGGGGCTGTGGCTGCAATGCGAAGCCGATGGCGACTTGCCCGATCGGGTGATGATCGATCCGGACCGGGTCCGCCAGGTGCTGCTCAATCTGGTGGGCAACGCGGTCAAGTTCACCGAGCACGGCGCCGTGCGGCTGTTCGTCAGCTATGATCCCGACGCCGCGATGCTGCGCATGCGGGTCGAGGACACCGGCGCCGGTCTCAGCGTCGAGCAACAGACCAAGCTCTTCCAACGCTTCTCGCAGGTCGACGCCTCCTCGACCCGCAAGCATGGCGGCACAGGCCTGGGCCTGGCGATCTGCAAGGGCCTGACCGAAGCCATGGGCGGCGGCATCGCGGTGGCTAGCGTGCCCGGCGAGGGCGCGGTGTTCACCTTCCATATCGCCGCCCAGGTCGCGGCCGGGCTGGGCGGAGAGCCTTATCCCGTCGCGCTCGAGGTTGATGTCCAGCGCTTGGATGGGGTCCGGGTGCTTGTGGTCGACGACAATTTCGTCAATCGCGAGCTGGCCCGGACCGTGCTAGAGCACATGGGGGCCGACGTCGCCGAGGCCGACGGCGGCCGCGCCGCGATCGACGCCGCCTCTTCGGCGCCGTTCGACTGCATCCTGATGGACCTGCGGATGCCCGGGGTTTCCGGGACCGACGCGCTCTGCGAGATCCGCGACACGCCAGGGCCCAATCAGGACGTTCCCATCCTGGCCTTCACGGCGGACGCCGAGGTTGGGCTCCTCGACGGCGACCACGGCTTCGACGGCCTGGTGTCAAAGCCCATCAGGGCGGCGGATCTGGTCGAGGCCGTCGACCGATGCACCCGCTGGAACGGCGCGATCGACGCCGCTGATCCCCTCGACGTCGTGGGGGCGTGAGGTGGGCCGCGTTCGCATCCTGATCGTCGAGGATGATCCGATCATTCTGGACCTGATCACCACCCGCCTCGACATCGCCGGCTACGACACCTACTTCGCCCGCGACGGTTTCGAAGGCCTCAAGCGTCTGCACGAACTGCGGCCGTCGGCCCTCGTGCTGGACCTCAACATGCCGCGGCTCGACGGCTTCGGCGTGCTGCGCAAGATGCGCCAAGAGGGGCTGAACGTCCCGACCATGGTGCTGACCGCCCGCAACCAGCCTGACGACGTCAAGCAGGCCATCACGCTGGGCGCGCGCGACTTCCTGGCCAAGCCCTTCAAGGATGATCAGCTGTTGCAGAGGGTCGGACGGCTTCTGCGGCGCGCGCCCACCCGGTCGGCCCGGGCGTCGGCTGAACCCGAAAGCCTGCCGCCGGTCCAGCTTCCGATCGACGACGGGCCCGAACCGTTCCTGCTCTGAAGGCAAGAAAAGCCCGCGTTCTTCGAGCTGCGTTCGCTTTTTATTCCTGCTCCGCTTGAACCGGGCGGGGGGAACACTCAAGTTGCTTATTCGTTGAGCTCATCGGGTGGCGGCAAGCTCCCGACGCAGGGCCGCCAGGAGAGCGCATGAGTCCCGACGACACCCCCGCCCGGGAGGCTTCAGAGGCCCGCGCCATCGCCGTGGTCGATCGCTATCTGGCGGTCCGACGGCGCACGGAAGCGCTGGCCAAGCCGCTCTCGCCCGAGGATCAGGGCGCGCAGTCGATGCCGGACGCAAGTCCCGTCAAATGGCATCGGGCGCACACCGCCTGGTTCTTCGAAACGTTCCTGCTGACGCCGTTCCTGCCGGGCTACCGGGTGTTCGACCCGGCCTTCGCCTATCTGTTCAATTCCTATTACGAGGCTGTCGGTCCTCGGCAGCCGCGCCCTCTGCGCGGCCTGATCACCCGGCCATCGGCCGACGAGGTCGGGGCCTATCGCGCCCACGTCGACGCGGCCATGGTCCGGCTGCTGACCACCACGCCCACCGCCGAGGTGATCGAGCGCCTGGACCTGGGCCTCTCGCATGAGGAGCAGCATCAAGAGCTGATCCTGATGGACCTTTTGCACCTGTTCGCTCAATCGCCCCTGCAGCCGGCCTATCGCCAGACGCAGCCGGCGGAACGCTCCCCCGCGGCCGATGCCCGATACCTCGCCTTCGAAGGCGGGCTGGTCGAAATCGGCGACGATAGCCCAGGCTTCGCCTTCGACAACGAGCGGCCGCGGCACAAGGTCTATCTCGAGCCTTACCGCCTGGCCGACCGACTGGTGACGAACGCCGAATGGCTGGCCTTCATCGAGGACGGCGGCTATCGCCGGGCCGATCTCTGGTTGTCGGACGGCTGGGCCGCGGTCACCGAGCAGGGTTGGGATGCGCCGCTCTACTGGCGGCGCGAGGATGACGGCGCCTGGTCGGTCATGACCCTGTCGGGTCGGCGTCCTGTCGATCCCCACGCGCCGGTGGGCCACGTCAGCTATTACGAGGCCGCGGCCTTCGCCGCCTGGTGCGGCCGCCGGCTGCCGACCGAAGCCGAGTGGGAAGCCGCCGTGACCTCCCCGGAAGGCCAGGACCTGCGCCAGGCGTCCGACCAGGCCTGGCAATGGACCGCCAGTCCCTATGTCGCCTATCCGGGCTTCAAGCCGGGGGCCGGGGCGCTGGGCGAATACAACGGCAAGTTCATGATCAACCAGATGGTCCTGCGGGGCGGCGCGGCCGAGACCTCGCCGGGCCATGCACGACCGTCCTATCGCAATTTCTTCCACCCGGCTCAGCGCTGGGCGTTCACAGGGGTCCGCTTGGCCGACGACATGGGCGGCTTGGGCCGCGAGACCGCGACGCCGAACTCGACCTTCCTGGAGGACGCGCTGACGGGCCTGACGGCGGAGCGCAAGACGCTGTCGGCCAAGTACTTCTACGACGCCGAGGGCTCGCGCCTGTTCGAGGCGATCTGCGACCTGCCGGAATATTATCCCACTCGCACGGAAACCACGCTGCTTCGGCGCATCGCGCCCGAAATCGCCGCCCGGGTCATGGAGGGCGCTGCCCTGGTGGAGTTCGGCAGCGGGGCCAGCACCAAGACACGCATCCTGCTCGACGCCATGCCACAGCTGGCCGTCTACGTCCCGATCGACATCAGCCAGTCGGCGCTGGACGAGGCGAGCGCATCGCTACGCCGCGACTATCCGGGCCTGGTCGTCGCGCCGCTGGTCGATGACTTCACGCGCGCGGTCCGACTTCCAGCGGCAGCGCGGGGGAGGCCGGTGACAGGCTTCTTCCCGGGCTCGACGATCGGCAATTTCGCGCCCGCCGAGGCGGAGGTCTTCCTGCGCGGCGCCCATGAGCTGCTCGGCGACGGTGCGATGTTCGTGGTCGGGGTGGATATCGCCAAGAGCCCCGACGTCCTGGTGCCCGCCTATGACGACGCCCAGGGCGTGACGGCGGCGTTCAACAAGAACGTGCTGGCGCGGATCAATAGCGAACTGGGCGGTGATTTCGACCTCGACGCCTTCGACCACCGCGCGGTTTGGAACGCCGACGAAAGCCGCATGGAGATGCACCTGGTCAGCCGCGTCGATCAGACGGCGCATCTGGCGGGCAGGGAGATTCGCTTCGAGGCTGGTGAAACGATCCACACCGAGAACTCGTACAAGTACACGCCGGAAATGTTCGTGGATCTGGCCCGTCGCGCGGGCTGGACGATCGCGGCGCGCTGGATCAGCGACAGCCCGAGCTTCGGCGTCTTCGCCCTGGCCGGCTAAGGCGGGCGGCGTTCAATACGAAGAGGGAGAGCGGCCGCGGTGCGACCCGCGTTGGCGGCCAGGTCGCGGTCCTTGGCGAAGCTGCGCTTCTCACTGGGAACGCTGGCGCCCCCTTTGCGCGCGATCTCGCGGCGGCGTTCGGGGTCCATGGCGGCGAAGCCTCGGCGGCCGCGGGGCCGTTCGGTGTCGAGGTCCATAGGGTGCTCCTAATCGGGACTGGTCACGGGGGGGAACGGCGCGGGAGCAGCGTCATAGGGCCGGTCGTCGCCCGGTTGCACCGGCGGCTCGCGCATGGGCTCTTCAACGGGCGTGGCGCCCGGGTCGTAGTCCGGTTGCGGGGGCTCGATCGGCGGTGGGGCGTCGGGGTCGGTCATGGCGTCCTTCCACGGGTTCCTGTGAAGTAACCGGTGAAGTCGCGTTCGGTTCACCCAACAGGCGAGACAAAATTGCAGAGTTTGATGTTAAGCCTGCGGCGAACAAGGTGAACGGCATGACCAAGGCCCGACCTAAGAAACCCGAAAGCGTAGCAATATCGCGCCATTGGCGGCTGTGGGTCGCCGCTTTGGCCGGCGTTTTCGGCTGGCTCGCGGCGGGGCGTTTAAATGCTCCGGTCAGCACACATGTCCTGCTCGGCTGGGACCTTTGCGCGCTGCTTTACGTCGCGACGACCTGGCATCTCTTCCTGACCGCCGACGAGGCCGAGGTGCGTCGCCGGGCGGCCGCCGAGGACGAGAAGCCGTCGTTGATCCTGCTGATCGTGCTGGCGGCGATCCTGTCCAGCCTGATCGCGGTGGTGGCTGCGATGCTGAACGCGAAATCGGCCGGACCGGCGACCCAGGCGATCACCGCCGCCTGCGCGGGCGTCACCTTGGTGCTGTCCTGGGTGGTCCTGCACTCGGTGTTCACGCTGCACTACGCCCATCGCCATTTCGGCGACGGCACCGACAAGCCCGGCTTCCTCTTTCCCGGCGAACCGGCCCGCACCTATCTCGATTTCGTCTATCTGGCCTTCAGCATCGGAGCGACGTTCCAGGTGTCGGACAACAACGTGCTGACCGCCAAGCTGCGCAACCTCGTCACCGCCCAGGCGGTCTGCGCCTACTTCTACAACACCGCCGTCCTGGCCCTGGGCATCAACATCATCGCCGGGCTGGTGAGCTAGCGCGCGGACCCTCAAGGCGCGCCTGGAGCGGGGTTTGCGGCAGGTCGGCCAGGCGCAGCTTGCCGTCGCCGTCCTTGTCGAGCAGGGCGAAGCGGGCCCTGGCGGCCTTGGTCGCCTCGACGCGGGTGATGCGACGGTCGAAGTCGCCGTCCGAGGCCATGACCGGTTCGGGTTCGGCCAGCAGGCTGTAGGGCGTGGCGCCTTGCAGCATGCCGCCCATCGGGCCGCCACCGCGCTTGCCGCCGCCGCCGGGAGGTCCACCACCGCCGCGTCGTCCGCCGCCATGACCGCCTTGGCCACGCGGGCCGTCCTGACCACGCGCGCCAGGACCTTCGCCGCCGCCCTGGAAGCCCTGCAGGATCTCGGGCGCGACCTGGGTCTCGTAGGCCGAGACCTCGAAGCCGTCGACGACGCCGTTGTGGTCGCCGTCGATCCTGTCGAAGAAGCGCAGGGAGTCGGCCACGAACTCGTCGCGCGTCAGGACGCCGTCATGGTCGGCGTCGGCGCCGGCGAACCAGACAGCGATCGGGTAGGGGGCCCCGGGCTCGGCGCGGAACGGCTCGCCCGCCGGGCTGATGAACAGGCTGCGACGCGGCTGGCGCGGCGGCCCGCCGGCCTCGCCTTCGCCGGGGGGGCGAGCCCTGGGCGCCTTGCCCCAGTCGCCGCGCGGACCGTCCTGCGGCGGGCCGGACGCGCAAGCGCCCAGGCACAGGGCCGCGAACATCAGGATGCAGGTGGCGCGGAGGCGGGTGAACGTTTGCATGGCTTGATCAACCCCACCGGCATGTCCGGCGTATGGCGCAGCTTTTGCGGGTCGGCAACAAAACCGGGGGCCGCCGATACAATCGCGGTCGGACCTAGAACGGCAGTTCGACCCGGGCCCGCAGTCCGCCTTCGGGGCGGTTGTGCAGGGTCACGTCGCCGCCGTGGGCGCGCGCCACCGACCGGACGACGGCCAGACCCAGCCCGATCCCGCCGGTCTCGCGGTTGCGCGAGGGTTCGCTGCGGAAGAACGGCTCGAACACGCGATCCAGTTCGGCCGGGGCGATGCCGGGCCCGGCGTCGTCGATCTCGATCACCGCCAGGCGTCCTTCGGCGCGAACACGGCCCTGAACCGCGCCGCCGTACTTCAGGCCGTTCTCGACCAGATTGGTCAGGAGGCGACGAAGCGCGACCGGGTCGCCGTCGATGATGATCTTTTCGCCCAACTCGACCGACGCCTGGCCACCGGTCTCGGCGGCTTCGTCGATGATGCTTTCCAGCAGCGAGGCCAGTTCCAGCTTGGTGCGCTCGGCCGGGCGGGTGGTGTCGCGCACGAAGGCCATGGTCGCGGCGATCATCGCCTCCATCTGGTCGATGTCCGAGGCCAGCTTGGCGCGAACGTCGTCCGGCACGGCCTCGATGCGGAAGCGCAGGCGGGTCAGCGGCGTGCGCAGGTCGTGAGCCACCGCGCCGATCATCGCCGTGCGGTCCTCGACATAGCGACGCAGGCGCTCCTGCATCATGTTGAAGGCGTTGGCGGCGGCGATCACCTCGGCCGAGCCCTTCAACTCCAGCGGCGCGGCGCGCGGGTCGCGGCCCAGGCGCTCCGCCGCGCTGGCGAAGGCGCTGATCGGGCCCGACAGGCGCCGGGCGAACAGCCAGGCCAGGGGCGAGACGCACAACACCGACAGGGCCAGGATCAGCAGGATCCGCTGTTGCCAGGTGTCGAAGCGGATGGCCGGCTTGGGCTCGACGATCATCCAGCGGCCATCGTCCTGATGGATGGCCACCTTGAAGTCGCCGACGATGAACGGTTCGTCGCGGAGACCGTCGGCGCGCGGCGGACGAGCCGGCCCGCCCTGGCCACCCGGCGGACCGTCGAAGCCGCCGGGACCACCGTGGCGTCCAGGGCCGTTCCGGTCGCGCGGACCGTCCGGACCGCCCGCGCCTTCCGGCGGGTGGCGTCGACCGTCTCGCGGCGGCAGTTGCTGCACGAAGGTGCGCTTCTGGGCGCGGACGAAGAAGCGCGGACCCGTGTCGATGTCCATCTCGATCCGCGCGGCATCGATGCCCACCTCGCGGGCGAGGGCCGTCTTGAACTCGGCGCGCCGACGATTGTCGACCAGGCCTCGGATCGGGCCGGCGTTGCGGCGGAGCAGGAGGAGGCGTCCGTCGCGCGGCTGAACCGTCGCGCCGCTCTTCACTGTGCGGGCGATCTCGTTCAGCCGATAGATCTCGGGCGGCGGCGGCGGCAGGTTGAAGACCACGGCGATGGCGATCAACTGCGCCGCCACCAGGGTGACGATGACCAGGCCCAGGGCCTGCACGAACAGCGGCGCGCTGCCCGGGCCCTTCACCCGCACGGGTTCGCTCATGGAGTGCGGGTCACCTTGGACGTGAACATGTAGCCTTCGCTGCGGATCGTGCGGATCAGTTCGCCGCCGCCGCCGTCGTCGAGCTTGCGGCGCAGGCGGCTGATCTGGACGTCGATGGCGCGGTCGTAGGCGTCGCTTTCGCGGCCCCGCGCCAGGTCCAGCAGCTGGTCGCGCGTCAGAACGCGTTGAGGCCGTTCGACGAAGGCGCGCAGCAGCGAGAACTCGCCGCTCGACAGGTTGACCACCACCGACTGCGGCGAGCGCAGTTCGCGGCGGACCAGGTCCAGGCGCCAGCCCGCGAACTCGCAGGCCGCGCCCATGCCGTCGTCCACCGTGCGCGGCTCCTGGCGGCGCCGCAGCACGGCGCGGATGCGGGCCAGAAGCTCGCGCGGATTGCACGGCTTGGGCAGGTAGTCGTCGGCGCCCAGCTCGAGCCCGACAATGCGGTCGGTCTCCTCGCCCATGGCCGAAAGCATGATGATGGCGGGGCCGTCGGCGGCCGACAGGCGGCGGCAGATGGCCAGGCCGTCCTCGCCGGGCAGCATGATGTCCAGCACCACCAGATCGACCGGACCGCGCGCTAGCGCCTGTTCCATGGTCCGGGAGTCGGAGGCGGTGTCGATGGCGTAGCCGTGGCGGCCCAGGAAGTCGGCCACGACGTCACGGATGCCCGGGTCGTCATCGACGATCAGGATGCGGGCGCCGCGCGCGGGGTCGGTGGTCTGGCCGGACGTCGAGACGGGCGCCATCGCGGGATCTTGCGAAGTTTCCATGATTGGTTCTTTCCACGCCCCCGTCTCCAGCAGATTTCACGCCTGAAACAGGGACGCAACCCGCGCATGCGACCAATCCTCGCAATTGTTGTTTGGAGACAAGCATGTCCCGCCTTCTGCCGACGGCCTTCGCCGTTCTTTCCCTCGCCGCCGTCGCCGGTCTCGCCCACGCCCAGGGGCCTCGCGGCAACCAGGACGCCAACGGCGACGGCGCGATCAGCGCCCAGGAATACGAGGACGCCGCCAAGGCGTGGTTCCAGCGCATGGACGCCAACCAGGACGGTGTGATCGACGCCGGCGAGCTGGCCGCGATCCAGAAGCGGATGGAAGAGCGCCGCGCCGCGCGGCCTGATGCGGGGCCGGGGCCAGGCGGCGGCGGTGGAGGCGGCGGGTTGGCCGCGATGGACACCGATCACGATGGCAAGGTGACCGAAGCCGAAGCCTTGGCGGTCAGCAAGGCCCGTTTCGCCCAGTTGGACGCCGACAAGAACGGCGTGCTCAGCGAGGCCGAACGGCCGGTCCGGCGCGCACCCCCCAACTAGGGTTCGCTAGCCGGGCGAGCTGTTGACCGGCGCTTCGTAGTCCTTGCCCTCGACGTTCATCGCCTCGATCGCCAGGTCGCTGACGAACGGGTTGGCGCGCCGCTCGGCGCCGAAAGTCGACATCGGGCCGTGGCCGGGCACGAACTGGACGTCGTCGCCCAGCGGCCACAGCTTGCCGGTGATGGCGTCCAGCAGGTCCTGGTGGTTGCCGCGCGGGAAGTCGGTGCGGCCGATCGAGCCCTTGAACAGCACGTCCCCCACCTGGGCGAAGCGCGCCTGGCGGTGGAAGAAGATCACGTGGCCGGGCGTGTGGCCGGGGCAGTGCAGCACCTCGAACTGGGTCTCGCCCAGGGTGACCACGTCGCCGTCGTCCAACCAGCGGTCGGTGACGAAGATCCGCGCCTCGGGGACGCCGTATCGCTCGCCGGTCGACTGGATCTGGTCGATCCAGAACTGGTCGTCCTTGTGAGGTCCCTCGATCGGAACGCCGGTCAGGCGCTTGAGCTCGGCCGCGCCGCCGGCGTGGTCCATGTGGCCGTGGGTGATCCAGATCTTCTCCAAGGTCAGGCCCTGGTCCTCCAGCGCCTTCATCAGGCGCGAAACCTCGCCGCCCGGATCGATCACGGCCGCCTTCTTGGTCTTGGCGCACCAGACGATGGTGCAGTTCTGCTGCAGTGGCGTGACCGGCGCGATGACGGCGCGGATGGGCATTTCGGCCATGCAACGAGGCTCCAAACGACAACGGGCGGAGATCCGAAGATCTCCGCCCGTCCGAACTAAGCGTTATGAACGCCCGTTCAAGTCCTATTACGCGCCGGGAATGCCGGTGGGAGGCGCGTCGTCGTCCAGTTCGTGAACTTCGCCGCGCAGGCCCTTGCCGACATGGCTCTTGCGGTAGCCGTAGGCGAAGTAGATCACCAGGCCCAGCGCGCCCCAGACCGGCAGCACCAGGATCGATTCCAGGGGCAGGTTGAAGTACAGGAAGGCGCAGCCGGCCAGGGCGATCGGGGCCACGAGCCAGATCGCCGGCGTCTTGAACGGACGCGGACGGTTGGGATCCTTCACCCGCAGCACCATCACCGCGATCGCCACCATGAAGAAGGCGAACAGGGTGCCGGAGTTGGAGATGTCCGCCAGCTGACCGACCGGGAAGAACGCGGCGGCGACGGCCACGAAGATACCGGTGGCGATGGTGACGATATGCGGCGTCTTCCACTTGGGGTGGATCTCGGCCAGCTTCTCCGGCAGCAGGCCGTCGCGGGCCATGACGAAGAAGATGCGGGTCTGGCCGTAGATCATCATCAGGATGACCGAGGGCAGGGCCAGGTTGGCCGCCAGGCCCAGCAGGTAGCCGGCGAGCGGGTAGTTGACCTGACGCAGGACGTGGGCGAGGGCCTCGTTCGAGCAGACCAGGCGGTCGGCGTTCGAAGCCAAGGCGCAGGCCGTTTGGAACGCGGCCGACCCGGGCTGCACGGCTTCGCCGGCCGCGCCGAGGACGGGCTGGGCGCCGATGGCGCCGACCGCGCCGGCCGCGACCAACAGATAGAAGATGGTGCAGATGCCCAGGCTGCCGATCAGGCCGATCGGCACGTTGCGCTGCGGGTTCTTGGTTTCTTCGGCGGCGGTGGAGACCGCGTCGAAGCCGACATAGGCGAAGAAGATCGAGGCGGCGGCGCCGAACACGCCCATGCCCGTCGTGCCTTCAGGGCCGAACCAGCCGTTGGGCGCGAAGGGCGTGAAGTTGCCGTTCTTGATCAGGGGAAGGGTCAGGATGACGAAGACGGTCAGGGCCGAGACCTTGATCAACACCAGGAAGGCGTTGACGCGGGCGCTTTCGGTCGTGCCGATGACCAGCAGGGCCGTCACGGACAAGGCCACCACGATCGCGGGGATGTTGACGACCCCGTGGCTGAAGTCGGCGACCGGCATGAAGCCGTTCAGCGACCAGGCTGGACCGGCTCGCAAGGCGTCGGGCCAATGGAAGTGCAGGGCGTGCTCGATCATGCCGAGGAAGTAGCCCGACCAGCCCACCGACACGGCGCTGGCGGCCACGGCGTATTCCAGGATCAGGGCCCAGCCGACCATCCAGGCCAGCAGTTCGCCCATCACGGCGTAGGTGTAGGTGTAGGCCGAGCCCGAGACCGGCAGCATCGAGGCCAGTTCCGAATAGCAGAGCGCGGCGAAGGCGCAGACGGCGCCGGCGATCACGAAGCTCAACATCATGCCCGGGCCGGCCTTTTGCGAGGCGGCGGCGGTGAGGACGAAGATGCCCGTGCCGATGATGGCGCCAACGCCCAGCAGGGTGAGCTGGATGGGGCCGAGAGAGCGATGCAACGACTTCTTCTTGGCCGTGGCTAGAATCGCATCCAGTGACTTAACGCGCCACATATTTCCTCCAGAGACCCGCGGCTCCCCCCGGGGGCCGCGTAGACAAATTTTGCGGACCGTGGCCCGGTTAACGGGACGCGGTCAAGGTAAAGCGGAGGTCGTGCGTAATTGTTCGCCCCGCTGCGCGCAATAAGGGCCATGGCCTGCCGGGCCGATGTTGCGACGCAGCACGCTTCCTGGCCTTTGCTGCCTCAGGGTTAGGCGCTTGCGGAGAGACCAAGGTTCGGCGGCCGGCGCTTGGTGATTTCCGGCAGCGCCCTTAAACCACGCCGCGTGACCCTTCCCATCCACGACGCCTTGCCGGCCCTGAAATCCGCGCTCGCGGCGCGCGAGGCCGCCGTGCTGGTCGCGCCGCCGGGCGCGGGCAAGACCACGGTCGTGCCGTTGGCCTTGCTGGACGAAGCCTGGGCCGCCGGCGGCAAGATCATCATGCTGGAGCCGCGCCGTCTGGCGGCCCGGGCCGCGGCCTCCCGCATGGCCCAGACCCTGGGCGAGAGCGTCGGCGAGACGGTGGGCTTCCGTGTCAGATTGCAGTCGAAGATCTCGGGCCGCACGAGGGTCGAGGTGGTGACCGAGGGCGTGTTCACCCGGATGATTCTGGACGATCCGGGCCTGGACGGCGTGGCGGCGGTGATCTTCGACGAGTTCCACGAGCGCAGCCTCGACGCCGATCTCGGCCTGGCCCTGGCCCGCGACGCCCAAGGCCTGGTGCGCGAGGACCTGAAGATCCTGGTGATGTCGGCCACCCTGGACGGGGCCCGGATCTCGGCCCTGCTGGGCGACGCGCCCATCGTCGAGAGTCAGGGGCGGATGTTCCCGGTCGACACCCGCTATCTCGGCCGCGACGAGCGCCAGCGGTTGGAGGAACGGGTCGTTCGCGCCGTCGAGCGGGCCTTGGCCGAGGAGGGCGGCAGCCTGCTGGTGTTCCTGCCGGGCCAGGGCGAGATCCGTCGCACCGAAACCATGCTGCGCGACCGGTTGCGGCGGCCGGATGTGGATGTGGCCCCGCTGTATGGCGCGCTGGAGCCCGCCGAGCAGGATCGCGCCGTGGCCCCCGCCGGTCCGGGCCGACGCAAGGTGGTCCTGGCCACCTCGATCGCCGAGACCAGCCTGACCATCGAGGGCGTCCGGGTGGTGATCGACTGCGGCCTGGCCCGCGTGCCGCGCTTCGATCCGTCCAGCGGCCTGACTCGGCTGGAGACCGTGCGGGTGTCGCGCGCCGCCGCCGATCAGCGCCGGGGCCGGGCCGGCCGCACCGAGCCGGGGGTCTGCTACCGGCTGTGGGACGAGCCGGAGACCAGGGCTTTGCCGGCCTTCGCGCGCCCCGAGATCCTGGAAGCCGATCTGTCGAACCTGGCCTTGAACCTGGCGCGCTGGGGCGCGCGGGACGTGGGCGACCTGGCCTTTCTCGACAAGCCGCCGGCCGCAGCCTTTAACGAGGCGCGGATCCTGCTCAATCGCCTTCAGGCCCTGGACGGACAGGGCGGCCTGACCGCTCATGGCCGGGCCCTGGCCGACATGCCGCTGGCCCCGCGCCTGGCCCATATGGTGGTCCGCGCCGCCGCCTCGGGCCAGGCCGAGCGGGGCGCGAAGATCGCCGCCGTGCTCAGCGAGCAAGGCCTGGGCGGCCGCGACGTCGATCTGCGCCACAGGTTGGAGAGTTTCGACCGCGACCGCTCGCCGAGGGCCCGCGACGCACGGACCCTGTCGGAGCGCTGGGCGCGGTCCGCCGGCCGCGCCTCGGGCGCCGCGCCGCTGGACGACGCCCTGCTGCTGGCAGAGGCCTATCCGGAGCGCGTGGCCCGGGCGCGGGGCAAGCCGGGCGAATATCAGCTGGCCGGCGGTCGCGGGGTCTATCTGGAGCCCACCGACGCCTTGGCCCGCGAAACCTGGCTGGCGGTCGGCGAACTGGGCGGCGGCGAGGCCCGCGACCGCATCCTGCTGGCCGCACCGCTGGACGAGCTGGCCCTGCGCGAGGCCTTCGCCGATCGCCTGGTCGCCGAGGACCGGCTGGAGCCCGACGCCAGGGGCAAGGTCCGCGCCCGCCGCCTGTTGCGCCTGGGCAAGCTGGTGGTCGAGGAGCGGCTGCTGGACAAGGTCGATCCGGCGCTGGTGACCAAGGCGCTGCTGGGGCAGGTCGAACGCGAGGGGCTGTCCGCCGTGCCGCTGGGGGACGGGGCTCAGGCCCTGCGTCGCCGTGTCGGCTTCCTGCGCGAACGCGATCCCGTGACCTGGCCGGACCTATCGGATGTGGCCTTGCTGGAGCGCCTGCCCGAATGGCTCGAGCCGCTGCTGGCGGGCCGCTCGGCCTTAGGCCAATTGGGCGACGGGGCCCTGACCGACGCGATCCGCACCCTGGTCCCCTGGGATCTGCATCGCCGCCTCGACGCCGAGGCCCCGTCCCGGTTCACGGCCCCGACCGGTTCCAGCTTCGCCATCGACTACGCCGCCGACGGCGGGCCGCGTGTTGATGTGCGGGTGCAGGAGCTGTTCGGCCTGACGGCCCATCCGACGGTGGGCGGCGTGGCGCTGGTGCTGGCGCTGCTGTCGCCGGGGCACAAGCCGATTCAGATCACGCGGGATCTGCCGGGGTTCTGGAAGGGCTCGTGGCGCGAGGTGCGGACGGAGATGAAGGGGCGGTATCCACGGCACGTCTGGCCGGAAGATCCGGCGGCGGCCGCGCCGACGACGAGGGCGAAGCCTCGGGGGACCTGAGGTATGGTCGGGGACACGCCCTTGCGGCG
>NZ_JBFTZS010000148.1:0-9982 GCF_056406675.1 Caulobacter sp. P1_B12_2
GGCATCGACGGCGCGGCGCCGGGTTTCTGGACCGAGAGGGCGGCGGCGGCGTTGGCGTGCTCGACGGCCTCGCGCAGGTCCATGCCGGACGACAGGCAGGCGGCCAGGGCGCCGCAGAAGCAGTCGCCGGCCCCGGTGGTGTCGATCGCCTTGACCTTGCGGCCCTCGACCAGGAAGGCCTCGTCGCGGCGGACCGTGGCCACGCCGGCCGAGCCGAGGGTGACGATCACCGTCTGGTCCGGGCGGCTCATCAGCTTGCGGGCCACGCGGGAGACTTCTTCCAGACGCCTGGGCTCATGGTCCAGCCGGGCGTAGGTGGCCAGTTCGGTCTGGTTCAGGATCAGGATGTCGGTCAGCGGGAACAGCGCCGCGCCCTGGGGCAGGGCGGGGGCGGCGTTGAGGATCCGCAGGGCGCCCTTGGCGACGCCGGCCCGGAACAGGGCCTCGATGGCCGGGGCGGGGGTCTCCAGCTGGCACAGCAGCACGCGCTGGCCCTCCAAGGCGGTGGCGGCCACGTGCTGGGGGGTGAGGGTGGCGTTGGCGCCGCTGGTGACGACGATCATGTTCTCGCCGTTGGACGACACCCACACATGGGCCTGGCCCGTGGGGATCGACGGCAGTTCGGTGACGTCGGACACCTGTACGCCATATCCGGCCAGCTTGGCCTTCAGGCTGGGGCCGCTGTCCTCCTTGCCGACCGCGCCCATCAGCCGGGTCGGGGCGCCGAAGCGGGCGGCCGCGACGGCCTGGTTGGCGCCCTTGCCGCCGGGAAACAGCTCCAGCGAGATGCCGGCCACGGTCTCGCCCGGCCGGGGCAGGTCGTCGACCCGCGCCACGGCGTCCAGATTGATCGACCCCAGTACGAAAACGCCCATTGTTCTTCTCTACCCGTTCCGGCGCTTGGGCCGCGAACCTGAAACTAACCGCCCCCAGAACCTCGCTGGAAGCTCTCGACCAGACTGCCGGCGACGAGTCGCCAGCCGTCCACTAGCACGAAGAAGATCAGCTTGAACGGCAGGCTGACCGTCGCGGGCGGCAACATCATCATGCCCATGCTCATCAGCACGCTGGCCACCACCAGGTCGATGACCAGGAACGGGATGAACAGCAGGAAGCCGATCTCGAAGGCGCGCTTGAGMTCCGAGATCATGAAGGCCGGTGTCACCACCTTCAGCGGCGTATCGACGGCGGTCTTGGGCTTCTCGATCTTCGACAGGCGGATGAACAGGGCCAGGTCGTCCTGGTCGACCTGGCGCAGCATGAACACCTTCACCGGCTGGGAGGCGGCGTCGAAGGCCTCGGGCAGCTCCATCTGCTTGTCCAGCAGCGGCTTGATGCCCTGGTCGTAGGACTGCTCGAAGGTCGGGCCCATGACGATGGCGGTCAGGAACAGGGCCAGGCTGATGATCACCGGATTGGGCGGGCTCTGCTGGACGCCGATGGCGGTGCGCAGCAGGCCCAGCACCACCACGATCCGCACGAACGAGGTGGTCATGATCACGATCGACGGGGCCAGCGACAGGACGGTCAGCAGGGCGACCATCTGCACGACGCGCTCGGACAGGCCGGCGCCGGTGCCGAGGTCGACATTGATCGCCGACTGGGCCACGGCCACGGCCGGACCCAGCACGGTGACCAGCCCGGCCAGCACCGAGATGATCGCGGCCTGGCGAAGGTCCTTGGGGTCGGCGCCGGTGATCGACTTGAGCAGGCCGCGCATCAGACCACGGTCTCCGAAGGCTTCGGTTTGGGCGGGGCGGGGGGAGCGGGCTTCTTGCCCTTCTTCGGGCCCCAGTCCAGCAACTGACCCTCGCCTAGCATCAGCAGGCGCTCCTCGCCGTCCAGGGTGAACAGCACCAGGCGGCGGGTGGGGTCCAGGACCAGGGTCTCGACCACGGCCATGCGCCGGTCGCGGCGCAGGGCGACAATGCGCGACATCGCGTCGGGGCCGAACTTGCGCAGGGCCACGCCGGCCAGCCCGACCAGGCCCAGGGTGATGGCCAGGGCGGCGACGGCGCGGATCAGTAGGAAGAAGTCCATGGCGCCCGAATGAAACGAGAAGGGTCGGAAGGAACGAAAGATGAGTCGCGAACGAGCATAGCTCAGGGCGCGGCGCGGAGCCGCACCCCTGATGTGCAGCATGCTCCTTAATGCGTGATTAACCCTGTTTCTTCACCATGAGCGGCATGGGTCCCGATGACATTCCCCTGTTCGCGATGCTCAAGACCCGCATGGGATATCTGTCCCAGCGGCAGAAGCTCATCGCCCAGAACGTCGCCAACGGCGATACGCCCGACTACCAGCCGCGCGACATGAAGGCCTACACCTTCAAGGCGACGATGGACCAGCAGGCGGCGGGCCAGCCCTATCGCGGCGGCCCGGTGTCTTCGACCGCCTCGACCGGCGTCCAGATGGTGGCCACCAGCGCCGCCCACATGGCGCCGTCCAAGCCGGTCAGCCCCTGGCGCTCGCCGGAAGGGCCCGACAGCGAGACCACGCTCGACGGCAATTCGGTGACGCTCGAGGACCAGATGCTCAAGATGACCGACGCGCGCATGAACTACGACGCCGCCGTCGGCTTCTACCAGAAATCCATGGCCATGCTGAAGACGTCCACGCGTCGGCCGGGCGGCTAAGGGAAACTAGATGACCGAGATCCGTTCCCAGTCCATGGCGACCATGGCCATCGCCGCCAGCGCCCTGAAGGCCCAGCAGGGCCGCATGCGGGTGATCGCCGAGAACATCGCCAACGCCAACTCCACCGCCCGCACGGCCGGCGGCGACCCCTATCGTCGCCAGGTGCCGGTCTTCAAGCCGACCACCCTGACGGGCGGCGGCGAGGGCGTGCTGATGGCCAAGGTCGATCCCGACATGAAGGACTTCCGCACCGAGTACGACCCCGGCAACCCGGCCGCCGACGCCAAGGGCTACGTCAAGCTGCCCAACGTCGACACGCTGGTCGAGGCGCTGGACATGAAGGAGGCGCAGCGCGCCTACGAAGCCAACATGAACGTCATCGAGACGTCGCGCGCCATGGAAGCGCGCACGCTCGACATCCTGCGCAAATAAGAGGGCCTAAGCGATGATCACAGCGCTCGCGGCCGCCAAGGCCTACGCCGCCCAGGGTTCGATGGCCATGCCGTCGATCGGCGGGACCGGCGAATCCAAGAAAGCCATGGACTTCGGCGCGATGCTGAAGTCGGCCATGACCGACACCCTGCACCAGACCCGCGCGGCCGAAACCAAGATGGCCCAGCAGGCGGCCGGCAAGGCCGAACTGATCGACGTCGTCACCGCCATCTCCTCGGCCGAGGCCAGCCTCGACACGGTGATGGCCGTGCGCGATCAGGTGATCTCGGCCTACCAGGAAGTCATGCGGATGCCGATCTAGGGGCGGCGCGGAGCGAGCAAGCTTCGGCTCGCCACGCAACGACTGCCATGATCGGCGCGAGGGCGGGCGCGCGCTGGCCAGCCCCGCCCGTGGGGCTCCACCTTCCAGGCCGACATATGCCCGGCGATCACCCTCTTTTGGTGACGAGGCTGCGTCCGCCGGCGCGAGGCCGGACGCGCACTGAAGCCGCAGCCTTAAATCCAACCGGAACGCAGACGGTCCGCGTGCGCCTTGTAGTCCAAGAGCAACGCCCGCGGTCGTCGAAGCAACAGTTCAGCTAAGGCTAAGCTTGGGCGGGTTTACATCGGCGTTTTTACAGACAAACATCCACCTGACGTAGAGCGATAAGGCCCTTTTACGGTCCAGATGTCGGGATGTGGGCGAGCCGCGCCCATTAAACTTCGTTGGGGAGTTGAAGCTTATGGTGCGTAGTAAGCGTGGCGTGACGCGGGCTCGGCGCGACTTTGTCCGTGAGCTGATTAATGGGGGCTGCCGAGCGATTTTCTGTCTGGCGCCCGCAGCGGCCTCGCTGGGCATGGCGCTTCCCGCCGCCGCCGACGACTCCGTGGTCCTGACCCCCGGCAACACGGTTGGCGACACCTACACGGTCGCCCCCGGCCAGACGATCCAGTCGACCACCAACCAGCCCGCCATCTACGGCCCGCCCGGCACGTACTGGACGGTCTCCAATCAGGGCACGGTCCTAGGGTACCAGTTCGGCGCGAACCCGACGCCGCCGGTCTACAGCGACGGGATCTATTTCGTCGACAGCGGCGCCGTGCAGAACGCCGCGAGCGGGGTGATCGGGGGCGCAATCGGCGTGCACATGCTGGGCGGAAGCATCACCAACCAGGGCAAGATCTCGGGGATCGACGCCGGGATCAGGCTGACGACCGACAGCACGATCGTGAACTCGGGCACGATCGCCGCCCCCGACGCGTCGGGAACCGCCGTGCAGTTCGGCGGCGGCGTGAACCTGCTGCGACTGCTGCCGGGCAGCGTGATCCTCGGCGGACTGGACGGCGGCACGGGCGACAGCACGCTGGAGCTGGCGTCGGGCGGCGCGGGAACCCTGACCAGCAACGTCCGCAACTTCGACACCGTCACCGTGAACGCCGGCGCCAACTGGACCTTCGCCGGTTCGCTGTCGGGGGCGGTCGTCACCAACGCCGGAACGCTGACCAACAACGGCCAGATCACCACCCCGGTGAACGTGTCCGGCGCGGCGGCCCGCCTGACCAACACCGGCACGATCGCCGGCGGACTGTTCGGCGCGGGCGTCACGACGAACGGCGGCACGATCGACAACAGCACGTCGGCGGCCGAGATCAGCGGCTCCACGGGCGTCCTGGCGACCGCGTTTTCGACCATCTCCAACTCGGGCACGATCGTCGGCTTCGGCGACGGCCTCGTGCTGACCGCCGGCGGCGCCGTCACGAACAACGCAAGCGGTCTGATCCAGGGCGACATAGGCCTGTCCATGATGGCCGCCGGCTCGGTGAACAACGCCGGCGTCATCCAGGGGCGTTCGAACGTCGGCATGTTCGGCCGTGACGGGGTCACCCTGACGAACAGCGGCTCCATCACCAGCGGCGCGCAGACCGCCGTGAGCTTCACCGGAGGCGGGACGATCACCAACGCCGCCGGCGGCGTGATCCGCGGGGGCCAATATGGCGTCTCGATGAGCGGTCCGGGAACCATCACCAACGCCGGCACGATTTCGGGAACCGCGGGCGGCGTGGTCCTCGGGGGCGGCGCCGCGCTGACCAACACCGGGGTGGTGACCGGCGCCGACGGCGTGGCCGTGCTCTTCCAGGCGGGAGGCGGCGCCCTGACGCTGGATACGGGTTCGGTCCTGAACGGCCGCATCGACGGCGGGGGCGTCGTCGGCGCGGTGTCCCTCACCGGCGGCGGCGCGCTGGGGGGCGGCATGGGCGGCTTCGGCGCCGGCTCGACCCTGAACAAGTCAGGCGCGGGCCAGTGGGTGCTGACGGGCGACAACGCCATTCCGACGACAACCGTCAGCGGCGGCAAGCTGATCGTCGACGGCTCCCTGACCAGCACCGTGGGTGTCGGCTCGGCCGCGAGCTTGACGGTCGGCCAGGACGAAGCGCGCAACACCGCCCGCCTGCTCGGCGACGTGACGGTCAACGCGGGCGGAACGCTCAGCGGCCACGGCGGAATAACCGGCGCCCTGAGCAACCTGGGCGGCACGGTTCAGCCCGGCGGCTCGATCGGCACGCTGACCGTCTCGGGCAACTATAGCTCCACCGCCTCGTCGAACCTGGTGGTCGAGGTGACCCCGACGGCGGCCTCGCTGCTGAAGGTGGGGGGGACGGCCAACCTGGCGGGCGGGCTGACCCTGGTCTATGCGCCCGGCGTCTACACCGCCGCCAACCTGCCGATCGTGCAATCGACCGGCGCATTGTCGGGAACCTTCTCGACCGTCGTCGAGAACGGGGCGACGCCCACGGGCCTGGTGCGGTCGATCGCCTACGGCGCCAACGCGGCGAACCTGGTGCTCGCCGAGCCCGGTCCGGATCCCGCGACCATCCAACCCGCCGACGGCGCGCTGTTCGGCTCGCTGCAGACGGCCTTGATTTCGGGTTCGCGCCACAACCTGGCCATGCTGCTGGACCGCCCGGCCGGGGCGGGAGATGGAACGTGCATCGGCGCTCCGACGCCGCTGAACGAGGACGCCAGCGCTGGGAATCCATGCGCCGACGGCGGCTGGGTGCGAGCCTACGGTGCGTTCTCGCAAGGCAAGGGGCCTGGCGACGGGCCCAGCTTCAAGGCGTCAGGCGGCGGCTTCCTCGCCGGGATCGCCAAGCGATCGGACGAGGGGCTCAGTCTCGGTGTCGCCGTGGGCTATACGCGCACCGACCTGGACGACCGGGCGCAGGGCGCGGGCGTGGCTGACACGGTCCGCGTGGGCCTCTACGGCGGCGCGACGGCGGGACCCGTCATCGCCAGCGCCGCTCTGGTCTACGCCCATCACGACATCGAGACCTCCCGCCAGACGGGCGTAGGCGCGGCGCACGGCGAGACCGACGCCGATGAAGTGGATTTCGGCGTGCAGGCCGCCCTGCCCATGGACTGGGGCGCGATGGCCGTCACGCCGCGGATCGGGGTCAACTACGCGACTTTTCGCCAACACGGTTTCGCCGAGACGGCCCCCGGAACGTTCGGCGTGACGGCCCACACCGACAACGCCGACAGCCTGCAACCCTTCGCCAGCGTGTCGGTGGCCCGAACCTTTGCCTGGGCCGACGGTTGGCGAATGACGCCCGAATTGCGGCTGGGCTATCGGCGCGAGCTTCTCGACGCCGAGCGCAGGATCGACGTCACCAGCGCGACGGGCTTCAATTTCATCACGCAAGGCTCCACGCCCGGGCGCGACGTCGGGGCCGTGGGTCTGGGCCTGACCTGGTGGAACACCGACCGCTTCTCGTTCCTGGCCGAATACGACGCTGAATTCGCCGCGAACCACTCGACCGATCAGTTCGCGTCGCTGGGTCTGCGCGTCAAGTTCTGACGCGTGAGAAGCGGCGCCGCCGGGTCATCTCCCCGGGGGCGCGTCTCAGTGCGTGATCGTGATGCTCAGCTGAGGAAGCGTCGCCACCCAGGCCGCGCCCCAGGCCCAGGCCTGATCTACGAGTTGATGCACGTCGATCATCCCCCGCGCGGTGGCGATCATGCCGCCCCAGACCACGGCGTTCAGCAGCACCATGGCCACCACGGCCCAGCGTAGGCGAGCGATGACGGCGCGGGCGCGCTTGTGGGCGAGGGGCGTGCGGGCGTCGTAGGAACGGTCGAGGGCGAGCGTGTCGAAGGCGAGCGTGTTGGGGGCAAGGGTCATGGCGATCTCCAGGCGCCGTCCCTGTCGCGTCGAACCGCGCCGGGAATCAGCTGTCGCATTAGGCTTCCCACGCCGCGCGTTCTGACTGACTGTGACAGGACGCCCCTGCGACAGCCTGTCCCTGGGGCGCCGCTTGTTCGCCCTCCGGAGCCGCATGATCGAAGCCATCGTTCTGGACCAGGTGCGCAAGGCCTATGACGGCGCGACCGTTCTGCAGCCCACCAGCCTTTCCATCAAGCAGGGCCAGTTCGTGGCCCTGGTCGGCGGATCGGGGGCGGGCRAGACCACCCTGCTCAAGACCATCAACGGCCTGGTCGCGGCCGACGGCGGCCGGGTGCTGATCGACGGCGCGCCGACCGCCGACCTGGACGGCCCGACCCTCCGCAGACGGATCGGCTACGTCTTCCAGGAGGTGGGCCTGTTCCCGCACCTGAGCGTGGCCGAGAACATCGGCATTGGTCCGACCCTGCTGGGGTGGGAGCGCGCCGTGATCGCCGCGCGGACCGCCGAGCTGCTGGAACTGGTGGACCTGCCCGCGACGGTGGCGACGCGCCGCCCCGCCGCCCTGTCCGGCGGCCAGCGCCAGCGGGTGGGCGTGGCCCGGGCCCTGGCGGCCAAGCCCTCGATCCTGCTGATGGACGAGCCGTTCGGGGCGCTGGACTCGGTGACCCGCGTGGCCCTGGCCGACGACGTCCGCCGCCTGCACGATCAGCTTTCCCTGACCACCGTGATGGTCACCCACGACATCGCCGAAGCCGTGCTGCTGGCCGACCGGATCGTGGTGATGAGCGACGGCAGGGTGATCGCCGACGATACGCCGCGCGCCCTGCTGGCCGGCCACCCGGACCCGGCCGTCGAGGCTTTGATGCAGGCCCCGCGCCGCCAGGCCGCACGCATGCGGGAGATCGCCGGTGAATAGCGGCCTGTTGTCCCTCTTGCCCGAGCGCCTGGCCTGGCATGTCACCCTGTCGGCGGCGGCCCTGGCGCTGGGCCTGCTGATCGCCCTGCCGCTGGGCGTGCTGGCCGCCCGCAGCCCGCGCCTGCGCTGGCCCGCCCTGGCCCTGGCCGGGCTGGTGCAGACCATCCCCAGCCTGGCCCTGCTGGCCCTGTTCTATCCGCTGCTGCTGCTGCTCTCGAACCTGGCCAAAGGCGCGTTCGGCCACGGCTTCTCGGCCCTGGGCTTCCTGCCGTCGCTGCTGGCCCTGACCCTCTACTCGATGCTGCCGATCCTGCGGAACACCGTGGCCGGCCTGACGGGCGTGGATCCGGCGGTGGTCGAGGCCGCGCGCGGTGTCGRCATGACCGACCGCCAGCGGCTGTGGCGGGTGGAGCTGCCCCTGGCCGCGCCGGTGATCATGGCCGGGGTGCGCACGGCGGCGGTGTGGACCATCGGCGCCGCGACCCTGTCCACGCCCGTCGGCCAGACCTCGCTGGGCGACTACATCTTTTCCGGCCTGCAGACCGAGAACTGGGCGATGGTCCTGACCGGCTGCGTCGCCTCGGCGGGGTTGGCCCTGGTCGTCGACCAACTTCTGGGCCTGATCGAGCGCGGGACCGAGCGACGCGACCGGCGGCTGTGGGGCGCGGGTCTCGCCGGGCTGGCCCTGGGCCTGGCGGTCGCCGTCGCGCCCCTGGCCGCCGACCTGGCGCCGCGCCCGAGCCGCTACGTGATCGGGGCCAAGAACTTCTCCGAACAGTACATCCTGGCCGAGGTGATGGCCGACCGGCTGGAGGGGCAGGGGGCCACCGTCACCCGCAAGATCAACCTGGGCTCGGCGGTCGCCTATCGCGCCCTGGCCGCCGGCGAGATCGACGCCTATGTCGACTATTCCGGCACGCTGTGGGCCAACGTCCTGGGCCGCAAGGACAACCCCGGCCGCGCCGCTGTGCTGGACGGGCTGCGCGCCGAACTGAAGCGCCGCGACGGGGTCGTGCTGCTGGCGCCCCTGGGCTTCGAAAACGCCTACGCCCTGGCCATGCGCCGCGACCGCGCGGACGCCTTGGGGATCAAGACCTTGGCCGACCTGTCCGCCAGGGCCCCGCAGCTGACCATGGGCGGCGACCTGGAGTTCTTCTCGCGCCCCGAATGGACGAGCGTGGAAACGAGTTACGGCCTGCGCTTCAAGACCAAGCGCCAGTTCCAGCCCACCTTCATGTACCGCGCCCTCGGCTCGGGCGAGGCCGACGTGATCTCGGCCTTCTCCAGCGACGGCCGCATCGCCGCCGACGACCTTGTGGTGCTGACCGACCCCAAGGGCGCCCTGCCGCCCTACGACGCGGTGCTGCTGATCGCGCCGGCCCGGGCCGACGACGCGCGACTGCGCCGGGCGCTGGCGGGACTGGACGGGGCGATCACCGTCGAGGCGATGCAGAAGGCTAACTACGCGGTGGATCGGGACGACGGGAAGGTCTCGCCGACCCAAGCGGCGCTGGCGCTGGAGGCGGGATTGAAGCGCTAGCTTTTTGATCCGCTCATCCCGGCCTTCGCCGGGATGAGCGGATTTTAAATGCCTAGTCCTCGTCCAGCGACACCGGGATCGTCAGCCCGCGCTTCACCACGCCCAGCGCCACGTTGGTGGTGAACTTGCGCACGTTCGGATTCTCGGTGGCCAGCCGCGCCATCAGCTCGTCATAGGTCTCGGTGTCGGGGGCGGTGACCACCAGGATGAAGTCGGCCTCGCCGGTCACGTAGAAGGCCTGCTGCACGTGCTCCTGACCCGCCAGCCACGTGC